>CAIRTW010000352.1 GCA_903881585.1 uncultured Bacteroidota bacterium
AGGCGCCGGTTTCGTTTATGGCACAGGTTCATTTGCTTTTTCTGAGGCGCTGCCGGTACACGGTACCAATGGCCCGGGTTCTACTGATGAGGGACAGGCCAGGCTGAATGGCAATGCAAATGGTGTCGGTTTTAATGTTGGTGCTCAGTTTAAGCTGAGTGACGAATGGCAGTTTGGTATCACTTACCGTTCGCAGGTAAATATGAGCATCAGCAGCGGCTCTGCTAATTTCACTGTTCCTGCTTCTTTACGTGATTCATTCCCTAATACCCACTTCGATTCGCAGCTGCCTGTGCCGCAGGTTGCCTCGATCGGCGTTGGCTATAGGACTGGTCCATGGACAATACAGCTCGATTTTAATTACACCGGCTGGAATTCTTTCGATTCACTGCGGTTTAATTTCTCACAGCATACCTCTACACTCCAGGATGAACATGCCCCACGCCATTATCGTAATACCTTTACTCCAAGAATTGGTGCAACCTATAAAATAAGCAAAATAGTAGCGATCATGGCCGGCGGCGCGTACGATCCGACTCCTGTTACCAATGGCTTTGTATCTCCTGATCTTCCTGATGCTGACCGCATCGTGGCTTCGTGTGGCGTTACTGTAAAGCCTATGCCCAGGCTTACCATAATTGCTGCTTTTGAGTCAACAACAACGCTCAAACGCGCGGGCGACTATACAGCTGGTGGCTTTAGCGGCACCTACCAGACGGAAGCTGCAACCCCAGGAATTGCCCTTTATTATAACTTCTAAAATTGATCTAAAAAATATAAAACGATGAGAAAGATATATATCATTGGTGCTATTGCCTTCATGTTTGCGGCATGTAAGCCAAGCGTTAAGATCTCTGCCCCAGTTTCTGCCGGAACAGCTACATTCAAAAATTACCTCGCTATCGGTAATTCGCTTACTTCCGGATATGCCAACAACAGCCTCACAGTAAGCGGGCAATATAATTCATACCCTCAGCGCCTGTTCGAGCAGTTCAGTACGATTACTGATGGCAGAGGTGCACAGGGGCCTTTTGTGCAGCCGTTGCTGCACAGTGATAATGGTTATCCGTCTTCCAAACTGATATTAGCAGTTGGCACAGATACCTGCACGGGTATAAGCTCTCTGGGGCCAACAAACGTGCCCGGTTTCTCCCAGGATCCGTCGGATGTTACCTACACAGGCCTTCCTGTTAATCATGGCCAGATAAATAACATCGGTGTGCCTGGCATTCGTGTTGCCGACTATACTGTTGCCGGTTACAGTACCTTCAATCCTTACGCAGCAAGGTTTTACAATAACACTGCCGGCACACCTATGGACGAGCTTTTGTACATGGTGGGCAACCTCGGCCCTACATTCTTTACGATGTGGCTGGGTGCTAACGACGTGCTGGGCTATGCCTCGAACGGTGGACAGGGTAATGGTAACGGAACGGCGGCACCTATCTTTGGCAACTTATATAACACTACGGATATTACGCCAACTGCTGTTTTTGAAGCTTTGTACGATTCTATCTTGAAAGTGGCTACAAAAACAGGTGCCAGCGGAGCGCTTATTAATATTCCGGACGTCACTACTGTACCTTTCTTCACAGAAATACCTGCAAACGGATTATACCTCGCCAGGCAAACACAAGCCGACTCATTGAACGCTTTCTGGCATACATCTTTCCCCAATATTGGCTTCCATATTGGCTACAACTATTTTATCATACAAGCCAATGATGGAAGTGTTCGCCAGGCAGCACCCGGAGAGCTCATATTGCTTTCTACACCGCAAATGAATTTCACTTGCCTCGGCTGGGGCAGTTATGTTGCCATTCCCAAGCAATATGTGCTTACCACTGATGAGCTCCAGTTTATCAGGACAGCGACTGCTGCATTCAACGGCTACATTAAGCAGGAAGCAACTGCATATCACCTTGCATATGTAGATATGAATGCATATCTGGGTACGGTTGCTACTGGTTTCGCATACAATGGCATTAACTACAATGCCCAGTTTGTTACTGGTGGTGCATTCTCTCTTGATGGTGTGCATCTTACACCACGGGGCTATGCACTTGTTGCAAATGAAATAATCAAAACTATCAATAGCTACTACCATTCAACTATTCCGTACACGAATGTGAACACATTCGATGGCATTGTATTCCCATAATCGGGCATAAGGCTATTATAAATGAACAGAGACGTTGCACCGCAACGTCTCTGTTCATTTATGCTCTTTTGAAGAAACCAATTGTATTACCGCACACACTTCATCATACTCTCCCACAGGTTCACCGCAGATTTGCCCCAGTCGAATTTTTTTACCTGAACACGTGCATTGGCTATGAGTTTATTGCGCAACGCCTCGTCCTTATAAAGCAGGTGCATTTTATTGGCTATATCATCTACATCCGTGGGGTCCACCAGCAGCCCCGCGTCCCCGGCTACTTCCGGCATAGAAGACGTATTGCTCACTATCGCCGGCACATCGCATTGCAGCGCCTCGAGGATCGGGATCCCAAAGCCCTCAAACAGTGATGCGTAAACCAGCGCATACGCCCCGCCTATCACTTTCGACAGCTCGTCCACATTCATATAGCCCACCCATCTCACATCGTCTTTAAAGGGCATTTCTGTGCGCATCTGCTCCACCTCTTCATACTTCCATGCCATGCGCCCCACTATCACCAGCTTCATATTGGTCTGTTGCCGTTTTTTGAAGGCTACAAACGCCTTCAGCAGGTTCACAATATTTTTACGTGGGTGCAGCGCACCTGCAAACACAAAATATTCGCAGCCATCGGCATATTTCTTTTTTACCTCATCCCGCCCGGTAATACTCAGCGGCCGGTATTCATCATGCGCCCCGTTATACACCACATCTATTTTCGATGGGTCGACGCCATAGTGGGCGCTGATGTCATTTTTAGAAAATGTAGAAACCGTTACTATCCGGGTAGCCTTTTTCGCAAATAAGGGCGAGTAATGCCGCCAGTAAAGCCGGTGAGACAGTACGGTATGCTCCGGGTAATGCTCAAAAGCAAGGTCATGTATCACCAGACAGGTAGGCACTTTTGTGCTAAGCGACATATAGCCATCCGGCGACAGGAACAGGTCTATTTTATACTTCCGGAGCATCATTGGTATGCTCCATTCAAACCAGATGTAAAATAAAATGGGATGGCGTGCCTGTGGGTGAACCACTACAGGCGTTACATTAGGGGCAAAAACAAATTGTGGATCATAAGGTCGGTCAAAAAAGAAAAAGAACTCATGTTCAGGATGGTTCCTGACCATGTGCTCCAGCGTTTGATAAGTAAACCAACCAATACCCTCCAGCTTCCCTTTTAACAGCAACCGTGTATTTACAGCAATTCGCATACCTTATGCCGACAAAAATATACTTTTACGGCATTATAAGCCGTTAATTATAGGAATGCGCCGTTTTTTTGTAAAAAATATACTTTTTGTTGTTGCGGTAAATGTGCTGGTCAAGCCCATATGGGCTTTTCTTATTGACCGGAATGTGCAGATCGCCGTTGTCCCCGGATCTTATGGCACTTACCAGGCGCTGCTTAGTGTTAGTATCATTTTCCAGATCATGCTTGATTTTGGTATTACGAGTTATAACACCCGGACCATATCACAAAACCCGGATAAGCTGCAAACACTTTTCCCCGCTATGTTATCTGCCAGGGTAGTATTGATATTTGTTTACATGCTGCTGGCATTTTCATTTGGCTTCATATCTGGCTACCGCGGCTGGGAGCTTATATTGCTGTGCGGTGTACTGGCCTTTCAGTCCTTGAATTCGCTGGTATCCTTTATTAGAAGCAATGTTGCCGCCCTGCAAAAGTTCAAAACAGATGGTGTGCTTTCTATAACCGACCGTTTTTTAATGATCCTTATCTGCGGTTTCCTGCTGTTGTACCCGCCCACTGCCCGCCATTTTAAGATAGAGTGGTTTGTTGGGGCGCAGATATTCAGTTACTTTATTGCCGCCCTGGCGGGCTACATTATCCTCAGGCGCATTTCAGATATAAAATTAAAATTCTCGCTTCACGGCCCCACTATTTTTAAGATCATCAAAGAGAGCTTCCCTTATGCACTGCTCATCTTCCAGATGTCCATATACAACCGCGCCGACGCCATCATTATTGAGCGCACATCAGCAGATGGCAAGGTGCAGGCCGATATCTGGGCGGCAGCATTTCGCCTTATAGACCAGGCCAATATGTTTGGGCTCATGTTTGCCACTATACTGCTGCCATTGTTTGGCCGTATGCTCTCCGAAAAACAGGATATAAGCCAGATCGTGAAGCTATGTGTAAACATGCTGCTGCCTTTCTCATTTATGGTCGCTGTTGCCGGCATATTTTTTGGCGGCGATATCATGCACCTGCTATACAAAAGCCGTTATGTGCCGGAATATGGTGTGGTATTTGCCATACTCATAGCATCCTTCCCGGCATGGTGCCTCATGTATGTTTACTCTACATTGCTTACGGCGAACGGCAGCCTCAAAACACTGAATATCATTGCATTTGTTGGAGTGATCATTAATCTGTCGCTCAATTTTTACCTTATACCCAGGTATAAAGCGGAAGGCGGGGCTCTGACCTCATTTATTACACAGACCTCACTTGCATTGGCATTCATATTCTACGCTTCGCGGATAACAAAGTTGCCGATGAATATAAAGTGGATACTGGCCCAGATCGGCTATTTGCTGCTTATCTTACTACTGGCTTATGCCGAGATTACCGTATTGCGTGGCGCACACTGGCTGGTGCAGCTCTTTTCGTTTGGTGCGGTATGTGTGGCCCTGATGTTTGTTTTCCGGTTTGTATCCGTCCGCAGTATAAAACAGTTTGCAACCAAAAGCGGAGCTTCGGGCTAATCAATGCCCGCCCCCGACTGTATATCGCGTTTCGGCGACAACTCTTTCATTTCGTGCTTCAGTATGTGCACAGCATTGTCTTTTACAGCTATTCCCTTGCCATATCTATGCGCATAGACCTCTGTAAATGCAGCCCCATAATAGAGGATCAAAGCCGAATAATACACCCACGACAGAACCACGATAATAGAAGTAGCCGCACCATAGAGGTTTATGCTTTTTGAATAACTCAGGTAGTAGCTGATCAGGTACTTGCCAATGAGGAAAAGTACGGCGGTAAATGCAGCTCCTATCAGCGCATCTTTCCAGTGTATCCATGCATCCGGAAGTATCTTGAAAATAACCATGAAAACCAATGTAACAACACCGAAAAGCAAACCGAAGTTTCCCCATTTTATGAATGTGATACTTCCCTCGTGCAGAAAATATTGCATCCGCCCAGACAGCATATCTATAAGCAGGTTCAGCAGTATTGTGACCATCAGCAGGAACCCCAGCCCTATTACCAATACCAGCGAGAGCAGCCTGTCCGTAACATACTTTAGCCAGCTCCTCTTGGGCTTTGCCTTGATCGACCATATATAGTTGACAGAACCCTGTATCTCAGAAAAAATACCTGTAGCGCCGAAAATAAACACAAGGATACCAACGATACCAATAAGCGTCTTATTCGTCTGATGGCTCATATTCACAAGTACGCCCTGCAACTGTATGGTCGCCGTGGCGCCTACCACACCCCGCATCTTATCAAAGATCTCGGTTGTAATAAATGCCCGCTTATAAAAAAAACCAAGAAGGGTAATGATAACCAGCAGTAGCGGGCCTATTGAAAACAAGGTATAATAGGCCAGCGAAGCGCTTAACTTGGTTCCATTGTCGTCCAGGAACTCGTTTCCGGCATCTGTCAGCAGTGATAAAATTTTGCGTAGTTTCTTCAACATAGGGCGGGTATTGGATTTGCTGCTGCTGCAAATATAACGTTGCGCAGGCGTTTAAGGTTGTTTCGGGCATATAACATTGCTGGCATTATTTTTTTTGATGATCGCAAAAACAATAACTGTTAAAAATTCACACCATGGCAACCAAGTATTCAAAAGCAACACAGGAAAAAGTGCACGAAGAAATGCACGAAATGAAAGAGGGCAAACTGAAAAGCGGGCGCTCCGGCAAAAAAGTTACAGACCCTAAACAGGCCATAGCCATTGGCCTATCCGAAGCCCGTAAAGAAGGCAAAAAAGCGCCACCTAAAAAGGTGACAACAAAGAAGACTGCCACCAAAAAAAGTGCCGCCCCAAAAAAGACGGCTACCAAAAGGGCCGCATCCAAAAAGTAGCTATAAATCCCCCGCCATAAAATAAATCTTATAGCCGTTAGCAATGAGTTGAACACTCCTGCTGACGGCTTAACTTTTCAATTAAAAGTTATACCTGCTGATACAAGTACTAATGATGAAAGCATATTCACAAAGCACTCCCCTTTACGGGCCGGGGGTGAGCTTACCACACATACTCCTTCTCCACCACCTTCTTCAACCGATCCACTAATGTCAGCGTAGCCGGGCAATGGATAAGGTTGTTCTTAAACGTCTCGTTATAAAGATCAAAAGGCTTTTTGTTATGGTGGGGAAACTCAGCACAATCTGATGGCCGCACCTCATAGATAGAACAGATATTACCCGCCAGGAACTGGCAAGGCTGTGTAGTGTTGATCCAGTCGCCGGAGCCTTCTTCCTTTACCAGCCATTTGTCCATAAACTCTTTCGGCTTCATCTCCAGGTGTGCCGAGATGCGCTTCACATCAGCCTTTGTAAATGTAGGCGTCATGGTCTTACAGCAGTTGGCACACTCCATGCAGTTCACATCCTTCCACACCGTAGCATCCACTTTAGCTACCAGCTCCGGCATATCGTCCGGTACCAGATCATCAAATTTATCGAGGAATGCAGAAAGCGATTTGCGTTTGCGGGCAGCAGTGATTCTGAATTTTTTCAAGTCCATGGCAGTTGTAAATATAGGATGTTTGATGGAAATGGAGTGTATTGCTTGGTCAATAATATAGAGGCTTCTGTTTAGAATGCCTTATCCGCACAATTCGTATTTCATCTGTGTTGATAAAATAAAAAATACGAAAATCATAAAGTAAGAAACAACGATATTCACTATTATTATTTAGGCGGTATTTATCAGGCGGGTATCGCTCTGGATATTTTGGTATTTCCTCTACTGCCAGCCTGATAGCATTCTTGACCTTTTCTGCATTTTGCGGTGAATCCAGCTTGATATATTGAGTGGCTTTTCTCAGGTATTCTTTTGCCTGATTATCCCAGACAATCTTCCTTTTTTTACCTACCATGTCTCCATTTCTTTTTCAAGGTCCTCATGGGTTGTAAATTCGCCATTGTCTATTCGTGCCATAGCGGCATCAATTTCCTTGTTGTATTGTTCTGTATCTATCAGATCAGCGCCTTCATTTTTCAGGTTCAGAAAAGATTTTATGACACTTAATAATGATCTCTTTTCCTCACTGCCTAATAGGGGTAAGTATTTTTGTATTTCCGTATCTAACACAGCGGTTGTCATACATCAGTTTTATATTATAAAGGTACGATTTTTACCTAAAAACGAGGTTACCTCATAAAATAATAACTATACACAAAAGCAAACGGCGCTGCCACCAGCAGTGAATCAAAACGGTCCAGCGCGCCGCCATGGCCGGGCATTAGTGTGCCGGAGTCCTTTATATCTGCCATGCGTTTCAGCTTAGATTCCAGCAGGTCGCCAAGAGTGCCGGCAACGGTCACGCACAGTGCCAGCGCCATCCAGTCCATAAACCTATAGATCTCTGAATAGTAACCGTAGATCCCTGCTGCAACTATTGTCAGCACTGCCCCGCCAATCACCCCCTCCCATGTTTTCTTGGGCGAAATAGGCGAGAACTGATGCTTGCCGATGAAGGAACCAACAAGGTAAGCCATCGTATCATTGCTCCAGATCATGAGAATGACAGCGATCGGCAATTCAACATCGTAGGTATGGATATTCAGCAGCAGCAACATGGGTAGTGTTATGTACAGTAACCCACCTGCGGACTGCATCATGGGAAAGAACGAATTCTTCTTAGAGAGCACAGAAGTAAGCAACAGTACTGCAGGCAACACTGGCAGTATCATAAAAACGATCCGGCCATATAGTGGCAGCAGGTCATTTACTTTATTGGAAAACAGGCAGATAATGGCCAGTGCCGCTACCTGTACCGCTACGGGCAGCCACTTGGGCCAGTAAGACTCCTTGTCTATTTTTTGTACCAGTCTGAAATAGTCTCTCAGGCACAGCACACTTATCAATGCGATCAGCGCCAGGAACGACCATTCATTCCACAGCAGGCCCGTAAGCATGATGGCTACAAAAACTATAGAGCTGCCTAATCGTTTAAAAAATGTGGGCCAGTTGAGCGCCATTATTAAAATTTAGTCACGAAAATAGTGATATAAAAACGATACTCATAAAGTATTGGTTCTTTCCGCCAGTTCCTCAGGAGTAAAGTTATCACTCCAGTTGGCCAGCAATGGCGTTTTGTTTTTCAGCAGCAGGTAGAAAGACACAGCGAACACTACTGCGCCTGCAACAACAAAATAAGGCGAGATGAAAGACTCGTTCAGATAAGTTTTTACACCATTGTTGTAATTGCTCATATACACCAGCGCCACTTGCAGGCCATTAAATGACAGGTGCCCTGCAATACTGCACCATAACGAACCGGTAATATTGTAAATGACGGCCAGCAGCATACCCGCCAGGAAAATGGACAGGAAGCCATAAATATTGGTATGGGAAAGAGAAAAAAGCGTAGCGGTAAAAAGCGCAGGTAAGATCATGTTCCGGCTGCGCTGTTTCACAAACCGTAGTATCACCCCTCGGAAAAACATTTCTTCGCCGAGTGCAGGTACAATAGCCATGATCACAAACACCTTTACAAAACTGGCGAATGATGTTATCGTGAGAAAAGCGCTCATCGTGTTGTCATTGGCTTCTTGCTCTGCTTTTATTGCCGCGCCGAAATTGATCTTGCTGATCAGGCCTTCTATCATCTGGAAAACGGGAGTAACACCGATCATGATGAAAATTACCAGGATCACCTGCACGCTTTTGCCTGGCGCTCTCAGGCCAAGATATTCTAAAGGCCTGGGTGTGCAGAGATAGGCAAATACAAATGCAGGCAACAGGAACATGCAGAAGTTTAGTATCCCCTGCATAGTCAGGGCTACCTGTATCAATGCGGCAGGGCTGGCTGGCCCGACATGGGCTATTTGGTCAAGGGTAAATCCGGTAGCTTTCGCCAGTATCACCGGCACCACAAACCCCACGCCCGAAAGCAACGTAAAAAACATCAACCCAAACAACAACAGCTGCAGCCCCCACGGATAATCCCTGAAATATCTCATTTTAACAATAATTAACCCCGCCACAGTGCGGAAATGCTGCAAAGGTAAGCAGTTAGGCCACTTTTGGCTCAATTATTGCCCTTGTAGTATTTAACTTTCGACCCAATGTTAAGTCTATATAAAGGGATTTTTGATTATTTTTGTAAGTTATTACCACATAGTGAATGGAAGAAATAGCAGCAGGGCCACTACTTAGCGGGATAAATACTCCGGATGATCTCAAAAAGCTGAATAAAAACCAGCTTACACAGGTTTGTGACGAGTTGCGGCAGTTTATCGTTGACTGTGTGAGCGTACACGGCGGTCACTTTGGCGCCAGCCTCGGCGTGGTAGAGCTTACCGTAGCCTTGCACTATGTATTCAATACCCCCGATGATCAACTGGTATGGGACGTAGGCCACCAGGCTTACGGACATAAAATCCTTACTGGCCGGCGGCAGGTCTTTCACACCAATCGCAAATACGGCGGCATCAGCGGTTTTCCTAAGCGCAGCGAGAGCGTATATGATACATTCGGGGTGGGCCACTCATCCACGTCTATTTCTGCCGCACTCGGTATGGCCATAGCATCCAAATATAAAGGCGAGGAGCACCGCAGGCACATAGCTGTAATTGGCGATGGCGCTATGACAGCAGGCCTGCCTTTCGAGGCGCTGAACCATGCGGGCGTGAGCAATGCCAATGTGCTCATTATCCTCAACGATAACAATATGTCCATAGACCCCAACGTTGGGGCGCTGAAAGAATACCTTACCGATATTACCACCTCTCATTCCTACAACCGTTTCCGTGATGATGTATGGAAGGTGCTGGGCAAACTGCCTACAAAAGATTTTCAGCGGCTGGCATCTAAAATAGAAGCCGGGATCAAAGGTGTCGTGTCCAAAAGCAGCAATCTGTTCGAGGCACTGGGTTTGCGCTACTTCGGGCCTATAGATGGACACAACGTATTGAAACTTGCAGAGACCCTAAAGGGCCTGAACGACATACCCGGTCCCAAGCTGCTGCACATAAAGACAGTAAAAGGCAAGGGCTTCGACCTTGCCGAGAAAGACCAGACCCTATGGCATGCTCCGGGTACATTTGATAAGATCACCGGCAAGATCAACAAAAAGATAATTACTGTTCCCGAGCCTCCTAAGTACCAGGATGTATTTGGGCACACAATAATAGAGCTGGCAGAGCAAAACCCGCTCATCATGGGTATTACGCCTGCTATGCCATCAGGCAGTTCGCTTAAGTTCATGATGGACCTAATGCCCGACCGTGCCATAGATGTGGGCATTGCCGAGCAGCATGCCGTAACGCTGAGCGCCGGCATGGCCACACAGGGCCTCAAGGTGTTTTGCAACATCTACAGCAGCTTTATGCAGCGCGCTTATGATATGGTGATACATGATGTAGCCATCCAGAAACTCCCCGTAGTCTTCTGCCTCGACAGAGCCGGGCTGGTAGGCGATGATGGGCCTACGCATCATGGCGCATACGATATTGCTTTCATGCGCTGCATACCCAATATGATAGTGGCTGCACCCATGAACGAGGCCGAGCTGCGCAACATGATGTACACTGCCCAGCTACCGGAAATTGATGCACCCTATACCATTCGCTACCCACGCGGGCAGGGTGTGATGCCGCAGTGGCGCACCCCGTTTGAAAAAATAGAGACCGGTACCGGCCGCAAAATATGCGATGGACAGGAAGTAGCCATACTCACCATAGGCCATCCAGGTAACTTTGCCGTGGCTGCCTGCAAAATGCTGGCGGAAGATGATCTTTTCCCGGCCCACTACGATATGCGCTTTGTAAAGCCGCTCGATGAGCTGATGCTGCACGAAGTAGCCCAGCGCTATAACAAGATCGTTACCGTAGAAGATGGAACAGTGGTTGGTGGCTTTGGTAGCGCCATCCTCGAATTTATGGCCGCAAACAACTACACCCCCGAAGTAAAGATACTCGGCATCCCCGACCGCATAGTAGAGCACGGCAAGCCTGAAGAACTACACCGCGAATGCGGCTACGATGCCAAAGCAATAGCCGATGCAGTAAGAGAAATAGCTGACGTAAAAGTATTCGCAGGGAACATGATCTGAGTCGATTTCTATAAAGAGGGTTACTTGCTCGTGTGTAGTAGAGACGGGATGCATCCCGTCTCTACAATCACTACATAATATCTCTGGATTACAACACACTATCACCCGTCATCAATCACGATAAAATTTGTCACTTAGCCAATTTGCCGGATTGTTTTGTATGTAATGCCTTATCCGTTCATACGATTCATTATCTCTTATAATATGGTCATGATAGCGCTCCTGCCAGCCAAAAGCAGCATTTATCTTTCGCAACTGTTTAGTCACTGAAGCCTTAAAACCGCCAACTATCGCCCCAAGATTTTTTGATTGGATTCCAAACTCATTGTTTTTTCGCTGTTCATTATAACCGTTTTCCCCTCGAGTTTGACACGTTTTTCCATTTTGTCGGCTGAAAGCACCTATTGACGCGTGCTGTTTATTTTTTTGATTCAAAATGTAGAGAGCCGATTTTAGTGCATGTACTTTTCAGGCTGGTGGCCTGTCTGTAAT
>CAIRTW010000353.1 GCA_903881585.1 uncultured Bacteroidota bacterium
GCTGCTGCTGCTAAGCAGAGTGGGGAGCACTGTGAATGCACAGACTGTAACCAACACAGAGAACTTCAATGCAGCTGGTTTAGCACCCTTTGTGTATGTCGCGCACACAGGAGCCAATATCTTGTCGAGAGTGACCACTGGTACCCTCCCGGGTTGCTCGCCCGAGGAAGGCGCAGGTATGTTGCAGTTCAACTCCTACACCTACAGCGCGAATGTGAACGATCTTTGTTCACCGGTGTTCAGTTTAACAGGCAGGTGTACGGGCTACAATCCCGTGGTTACATTCTGGATGTACAGGGATCCGGGCTACGCTACTACGGCAGATAAGGTAGATGTTTACATCAATACCAGCCAGACTTCTACCGGTGGTACATTGCTCGGTACAGTAAACAGATCTACTAGCCTTTCACCCGCTACAACCACAGGTTGGCACCAGTATAGCTTTGCATATCCGGCTGGTTTTACCGGCGCCACAAATTACATTGCATTCAAATTTACAAGCGCATTTGGTGATAACATTTACGTTGATAACATTACTTATGTCAGTACCGTTGCTCCCAATGTTTATGCCATAACGGGAGGCGGTACCTATTGTACGCCCCCCGGCACAGGTGTTGCCGAGGGCCTTGCCAATTCTCAGACAGGTTTTAACTACCAGTTATACGATAACGCCGCAACATCCGGAGCAGCAGTAGGCGGTACTACCGGCTCGGCCATAAACTTCGGTCTTAAAACCGCTGCCGGCACATATACGGTCAATGCTACCGATCCCCTTAGCGGTTGTGTTACCGCAATGTCTGGCAGCAACGCGGTTATAGCCGGGGCAGCAGCCGGGCCAATCAATGGTAACAATATTTTGTGTGGTGTTGGTGCAACAATGACATTAACAGATGCGGGAGGAACGGCCACATGGAGCATCGTTTCAGGCAGCAGTGTTTCGATAGGCGCTGCAACCGGTCTTGTAACCGCTCTTTCCACGGGTACAACAACGGTACAATTTTCGAATGCGTGCGGGGGGCCGGTAACGGCCATAGTGTCAGTTAATGCGATTCCGGTTATTTCAGGTGCTTCTTCTCTTTGTGTAAGTACAAGTACTACGCTTAACGCTTTGCCGTCAGGCGGTGCATGGGCGAGCAGCGCCCCTGCTATTGCAGGCATCGGTGCCGGTACAGGCGTTGTTACTGCAGGTGCTTCTGTGGGTTCTACTAACATTACTAATGTATTGGCTGGTTGTACCAGTGCAATCTGGCCAGAAACCGTGGGCAATACTGGTGTTGGCGCTATTCTAGGTGGTGCATCCGGTATTTGTTTTGGCACAACCCTTACTTTGAGCGATCCTACTGCCGGGGGTACCTGGACCAGTACTAACACAGGGGTAGCAACCGTTGTTGCCTCCGGGTCGCCAACCATAGTTACCGGTGCCGGTACGGGTACGACAACTATCAGTTATTATAATGGTTGCGGTGCAGCCCAGACCAAGATCGTGACCGTGAATGCTGCGCCGGCTGCTATAGCCGGCCTACCCGATGTGTGCGTAGGCGGTACTACCCAATTGACGGAGACGATAGGAGGTGTTACCTGGGGCACAAGCGCAGGTGGCGTAGCTACTGTTAGCGGTTCCGGCCTGGTTTCTGGTGTTTCAGTAGGTAGTGCAAGTATTACTGCAACTACGGTTTCTACCGGTTGCTCTGTTTATAAATTAGTAACCGTAGGCAGCACCTATCCCTCTGCAGTTACTATCACGCCTGCCAGTCCCGCCGGAATATGCCTGGGTGGTACCACAGTTCCGCTTACAGCAGCAGCTACCGTCAATGCCACATTATTAAGCCAGAATTTTAATACGAGTCTGACAGGCGCCGTTGGTGGCACATGGACTATTGTAAATACTGTAGGTACTGCTGCTTCGTTTTTCCAGAGAACGAACCCCAATGGTTATCAAAGTTCTGTCGCCGGTGATGGTTCCGTTTATATGGAGAGTGCATCTGGTGACCTCACGACGATAACCACTACGGAATTCAGGTCTCCTGCATTTTCTACTTCTGGTATGTCTTCGGCAACCCTTACATACAATGAAAGTTACGAGTATTACAGCGCCGGCGATCATACTATAGAGGTTGACTATTCTCTGAACGGGGGCAGTACATGGTCCGCTGTTTCCGGGAATTATGTGGGCGCGTCAGTTAACGCTGGCGGGTCGTTGTCTGCAACCCCATGGACTATCGGAACACCACAAAAGACTTATTCCCTGCCAGCCGGTGCCCTTGGCCAGCCTTCAGTTTTGCTGAGGTGGTATTATAGCTCTACTTTCGGTTACTACTGGGCGGTGGATAATATTGTGCTTACCGGAGCTGCCGCTGTTTCAAGCTATGCATGGCTCAATTCGGCCGGTACAACTACCGATATTGCCAGCCCATCAGCCGCATCTACTACAATAACACCGTCACTCGCCGGCGTTGACATATATAGCGTATATGCGGTATTTAACGGATGTTATTCTGCTAACGGCGTTTCTGTGGCAGTAAGCAGCGGTGTACCGGGGGCAGTATCTGCTTCGGCAATCCCTAATCCATTGTGCAGTGGTTCTTTACTTACACTTAGCGGTTCAGGCGGCTCAGGCGCTACCGGTTACACCTGGACTGGCCCTGCCGGTTCCGGCTATTCGTCTGCCGTGCTTAACCCGGCAGCTTTCGCTACCAGCACTACCAGCGGTGGTATTTACTCTCTTGTTGCCACCAATGCGTGCGGAGCAAGCCCTTATTCGGGTACTGCTATTGTAACTGTTAATGCCACGCCGGGCGTAGTTACAGTTACTACGGTATCTGTAACAACTTCTACTATCGGCATTAGCTGGACTGCAGCATCACCTGCCGCTACCGGATATACAGTAAATGTATATTCCAGCGCAGCTGAAACTGCAGGTTTCCTTGTAGGTACTGCTACGGTAACAATGACCGGCGCTACTACGGCTACAATAAGCAGTCTTAGCCCATTCACACAATATTGGTTTACTGTAGTTTCAAATACTGCAACCTGCGCCAGCGCTGCAAGTGCGGCAGGTGTAACGGGAACAACACTTAATGCCCCCTGCATAGGCACACCATCAGGTGGAACGGCAAATACGTCTGCGGCAACGGTGAGTGGCGCTACGGCATTTACGCTCAGCCTTACCAGTGCATCTGCGGCATCTGGTATTACTTTCCAGTGGCAAAGCTCCACTTGTGGTGACCCGGCAGGTACCTGGACTAACGTATCCGGAGCTACCGGAGCCAGCGTTTCTATTTCCGAAGCGTCTGCACTTTATTACCGTTGTCTGCTTACCTGTACCGGCAGCGGCCTGACTGCACTTTCAAGCATTGTTTTTGTAGATCGTATAGCGGCTCCTGCCTGTACTACTGGTATATATTCTGGCGGTGCGTGTACCAACGGTTCAAATATTTCGTCTGTTACAATATCAAGCGGTGCGTGCGGCACTTCGCTCAGTGATGTCGGAATCACCTGTAATCCAGCTGCTTCGGCCACTCCATTCTATACAGATCATACCGCATTGACTCCTATGAAAATGTTCCCCGGCGGAAGTTACCCAACTATTGTTAATGATGGTGGTAATATAGACTATATAGACGCCTGGATAGATTTTGACGATGATGGTAACTTTACAAACTCTACTTATACTGAATATGTTGGGTTTAACAACTCATCGTTATTTGAACCGTTTAGTTTTAATATCAGTGTACCTGCCGGAGTACCATATGGTACTCACCGCATGCGTGTGAGGTGCTCTTATTTTCTTGGCACGGAACCAACTACGGGATGTGTTGGTACCGGCTCTTATGGTTATACCATTGATTATCTTGTAACTATTGTTCCTCAGGTTACACTTGCATCTAACTCTCCTGTTTGTGCTTCTGGCGGCGTTATTACGCTTACTGCAACACCAGCTATTGCATGCGCTACTTATACATGGAATGGCCCGAGCTACTCTGCATCTACCGTTGGTACTAATACGGTATCACCAGCAACAGTTGCGGGCACTTACAGCGTTTTGGTTTCGGCTAACGGGGCTAGCGGCTGTGCAGTTGCTACTACCGCAGTTGTTGTAACACCAACTCCTTTGGCGATCAATGGTACGTTTACCGTTTGCGCAGGTGCAGTTACTACTTTAACCGATGCTATCGGCAGCGGTGTATGGACCAGCACCGTTCCCGGTGTTGCCAGCATAAATTCTTCAACGGGAGCTATGACAGCAGTATTGGCGGGTACTACAACTATTCAGTATTCGAATGGCTGCGGTGTAGCACCAACACACGTTGTTTCTGTTAATCCTGCGGTATCTATTTCAGGGGCTGAATCTATTTGTATATCTACCAGCACTACACTGACGGGTACACCTTCAGGCGGTTCCTGGCTCAGCACTACCGGTATTGCATCTATAGGTGCATTATCCGGTTTGGTTAGCGCCGGCGCTTCTGCGGGAACTACTACTATTTCTTATACTGCGGCAGGCACAGGTTGTGTTTCTGCCTGGGTAGAGACAGTTACCAATAATACAGCAACAGTAATTAATGGTGCAAGCCAGGTATGTATAGGCGCATCCATTACGCTTACTGACGGCACTGCTGGTGGCGCGTGGACCAGTGTTACTCCTGCTAATGCTACCGTGGTAGAAACTACTGGTGTCGTTACAGGTGTTGCAGCAGGTACCACTACTATCAGTTATTGGACGGGTTGCGGTGCTGCCCAGACAAAAGTTATTACAGTAAATAACGCTCCATCTGCAATTACCGGTCTGCCGGATGCTTGTGTTGGCCAGACCAGCCAGCTTACAGACGCAACAGGCGGCCTTACATGGTCTATTGCTCCGGGTGGTTTCGCTACTATCAGTGGAAGTGGTTTATTAACGGGCTCCGCAGTTGGTTCTGCAGTTGTTACTGCTACGTTACCAGCAACCGGTTGTTTTGTTACCGTTCCGGTAACCATTGGTAATACTTCTCCTTCTGCTATTACTATTACACCTTCTACTTCTGTATCAACCTGTATAGGCACGGGGACTCTGTTTACTGCTGCCGCTACCGTTCCGGTAACGTTATTAAGCCAGAATTTTAACACGAGTCTGACAGGCGCAGTTGGCGGCACGTGGACTATTGTAAATACTGTAGGTGCTGCTGCTTCGTATTTCCAGATGACGAACCCCAATGGTTATCAAAGTTCTGTCGCCGGTGATGGTTCCGTTTATATGGAGAGTGCAGCTGGTGACCTCACGACGATAACCACTACGGAATTCAGGTCTCCTGCATTTTCTACCTCAAGTTTAACTTCTGCGACCCTTAAATACAATGAAAGTTACGAGGCATATCCCGCCGATCATACCGTAGAGGTTGACTATTCTTTGGACGGGGGCAGTACATGGTCCGCCGTTTCCGGGAATTATGTGGGCACATCAGTTAACTCTGGCGGTGGTTTTTCTGCAACCCCATGGACTATCGGAACACCTCAAAAGACTTATTCCCTGCCTGCCGGCGCTCTTGGCGCACCTTCCGTTATGCTGAGGTGGTATTATAGCTCTACTTTCGGTTACTACTGGGCTGTAGATAATATCACTCTTATTGGAGCCGGGTCAGCTCCTATCACCTGGACTGCAGCATCCGGTGGCTCAATATCTGATGTATCCTGCCCTACCTGTTCTTCCACTACTATTACACCTGCTTTGGTTGGGACTAATGTGTATAGCGTATATGCTGTTTATAATGGCTGCTATACCGCAAACGGTGTTACTGTAAACGTAGGCAATCCGCCAGTAGTGAGTGTTAGCCCTAACCCTACAGCGCGTTGCAGCGCAGATGCCGGCACTTTGCTGACCGCATCCGGCGCTACTTCATATGTATGGTCTCCTGCTACAGGGCTCAGCAGCTCGGTTAGCGCTACGCCAACCACATCGGTTACGGCTACTACAATTTATACCGTTACCGGCACCAACGCATTCTGCTCGGCTACGGGTACAGAAACGGTTAACGTAACAACCTCGCCAACTATCATACCAGGCACTATGGCCTCTATTATCTGCGGCGGGGCTACGAGCATCAACTTCCCATATACAACTCCTGC
This sequence comes from uncultured Bacteroidota bacterium, assembly GCA_903881585.1. Taxonomy (GTDB): domain Bacteria; phylum Bacteroidota; class Bacteroidia; order Chitinophagales; family Chitinophagaceae; genus Nemorincola. Next base: position 6,103 of record CAIRTW010000353.1, read on the forward strand.
AGGCGGCATTACCACTTACAGTGTTGCCTGGGATCCTTTTGTTGCAGTACCTGCAGGGTTTACCAATGTTTCAGGCGTTACATTCCCGGCTTCTCCTATAGGTTTGTCTATTCCTGTTGGCGTACCAGCGGCCAACTATACCGGCAGCCTTACGGTAACGAATGGTACTTGTACCAGCCCGAATTACCCGGTTAATATCACTTATTCGGTTACACTTACTCCTGATGCAACACCTCCAACAGAAGATAACGTAACCTCACACCCAATAACGTTTACTCCTTGTGCCGGATTTAATTCAGCGATGTCTTACATTACCGCACAGATCGGAGCCAGCCCGGTATATACACTTACACCAGGTACGGATTATACGCTTACTTCAGGTAGCCTTGCCCTGATACCAACTTTAGCGGATCACTACCTGACCACAAGCGGTGTTTACACGATCACAGCTTATGCTAATGGTTACCTGCCTACTTCAGCAGTTCAGACAATAAACGCGGGTGTTGCGGCATCTATGATCGTTTCCACTCTGCCGGTTGGCCCTGCTACAAACCCTGGTACGTTGACGGTACAGCCGATCATTCATATATCTGACCAGTTCGGTAACCCGGTTGCTGGTACTTATACTGTAAATGCAGCTCCTACTCCTGTAGGCTCATGGACGATGACCGGTACTTCTACGGTAACATCAACAGCAGGCGGTATTGCCACATTTGCTGGCCTGGGCGCTTCGTCTACCTTGCCGATGATCGCTGTGATACAGTTTACAAACTCTGGCCTGGCTTCAGTAACAGCAACAATAAGCATACCGCCAAACGGACCATTCACATGGCATACGCTTGCGGGTTCTTCTTTTGCTGACCTTTCCCAGTTCTCCAGCTGGACGGCTAACGTTGACGGTAGCGTAGGTGCAACGCCAACGAGCTTTGGATTTAACGGACAGACCTTCATGATCGATTTCGGTTCCAATCCTACACTTACTGCTGGCGCTCTGGCCGTTTCCGGTACAGGCTCTAACATCGTAGTGGGAGATGGTGTACACCCGATGACATTTACGGTTCCTGCTTCATTTGCAGCGACGGGTGTCATAAATGTATCTGCAAACGCAACACTTGATCTTAATAATGCAACAGTTCCAACTATAGGCACACTGGCAACAACCAGTACGCTGATATATGATGGCTCTGCTAACTATAACATGGCATTTACCACCAACAGCGGTGCGGGAAGCAGCTATGGTAACCTGATCTTTAATACCAGTGGTGAGGTTGAAATAGAAAACCCGACCACAACGTTCACTATAGCAGGCAACCTGATATTTGAAGGAAATGGTACTCCTGGAACAAATGGAGTTGTTTACCTCAACGGCCCAACAGTCTCTACACCTGGCCAGATATATACCTTTAACGTTGGTGGTAACTTTGTTGCAAAGAACGCCGCACAGATTTACATGCTCAATAATGTATTGCTGACACAGGCATCTACTCCTTCTGTAGTAATAAACATTAAAGGAAATGATACGCTTTCCGGCTCAGGTACGTTGTTTGATTCATGGATCGGCAGCACAGGCGCTAATGGTATCACTGTTAACCTTAACGGAGGAACAGGTATTTCCAATCCACAGTATTTATATACCAATACGCTTTACAGCCAGACATTTGGTTTAACTGTAAATGCTGGCTCTACAGCGGCAATAGTAGGCGGACAATTCTTCCCGCCAGAGTATGGAGCGGCGCTTCCTGCTACTCACGCTCCTGATTTTATGACTATTAATGGTACCCTTATAGTAGGCGCGAGCAGCTATATCTGGGATCGTTATGGTACCCAGGTGTGTCCGTTTACCGTATCATCGGGCGGTACGCTTGTGGTTCAGGACCCTAATGGTATCCATAACATCAGCGGCAGCTCATTCGGTAACACGCTTACCGGTTATACCGCAACTCCGTCACTGAGCGCAGGTGGTAACTATGTTTTCAACGGCTCTTCGGCCCAGGTTACCGGTCTTACTACACCTACGAGCATTGTTTCTCCAGGTTCTATTACCTGTAACAACGCAGCAGGCCTGGCGCTTACTTTGGGCATCAATATCGGTTCAGGTGCATCTTTCAACCTCGATAACGGTACTGTGGTTACTACCAGCCCGGCGCTTAGCTTTACTTCCGGTGCGAATGTAAATGTGGATGCAGGTGGTTTTGCAACAACTCCGGTTACCTACAGCGGTATCAATCTTAATTATAATGCACAGGATGTGAACAGCACTGCTGTTACCCAGGGCAACGAATGGCCCAGCTCATTCAACGGTAATGTTACCGTGAACAAACCAGGCGCTACGGTATCGCTGACTTCAAGTAAATTGCTGACCGTTCTTCCTACATTTGGTGCGGTGACACTTACTTCCGGTACACTTTCTGCCGGCAGCAACAACATATCCCTGAGCGCAAACTGGACCAACAACTCAGGAACCGGTGCATTCATTCCAGGCACCGGAACAGTTTCGTTCAATGGTACTTCGGCACAGAGCATCACCGGTTCTGCTGCTACTACATTTAATAACCTCAATATCAATAACGCCGCTGGTGTTGCGCTTAATGTGCCTACAACAATTGGAAGTGGAAACACTTTGCAGCTACAGAACGGTGTATTCACGCTTAGCTCAGCGCTTACCATGAGCAGCGGCTCTAATGTAGTAAGGGACGGCGGTACGTTCAACATTACGCCTACCGTTGGCTACTCGGGCATTAACCTTTCTTATGCAGACCTGGGCACTAATGCAAGCCCAACGGTAAATAACGAATGGCCAGCTACATTTACAGGTAATGTTACCGTAAACAAGGCAGGTTCTGTAACACTGAATGCTACCAAAACATCGCTTACTGGTTTTGTAACACTTTCTACAGGTACATTTAATATGGGCGCCTTCTCCATATCGCTTACCGGTAACTGGACAAATAACGGAGCTACACTTGTTCCGGGTTCAGGTACGGTGACTTTAGCAGGCAGCGGTTCGCAGGTTGCGGGTGGTACTGTTACCAATACCTTCAATAATCTTACACTTGGTGCAGCAGCCAGCCTTGGTTCTAATGCAACCATTGCCGGTACACTTGCCCTGGGCAACTTTAACCTGAGCACAGGCGCTAACCAGGTTAATATCAATACCGGTGGTACGCTTACCCGTGGCACAGGCTATGTAGTTGGTAACTTATACAAGAGCATTAATGGCCGCAGTTCTGTTAATTATGAGATCGGTGACGTTGATTACGCTCCTGTTTCTATTGCAATAGCTGGCGGTTCTGCTGGTTCTTACTCTGGCAGCATAGGCGCTACAGTAACAGCCGGTGACCACCCTGCATTGGGTTCTTCTGGTATTACGCCTCCTAACTACGTTGATCACTACTGGACATTCCCTACAAATACAGCAGGCGGTGGCTTTACTACTGTTACTCCTTCTTTCACTTATGATACATCTGATTATCCGGCGCCAGTTGGCTCGAATATCACTAATAACTACATGGCGCAGCTGTATGCATCTGGTAGCTGGGCACCGGTAATCACTACCGCGATCACCACTACCAACGTCTTAACAGCAGTAAACCCTGCCCAGATAAATTACCTGGGGTCATGGGTTGTAGGCCAGCACCCTCCGGGAATTCCTCCATCACTGGTGGCCGACTTTACACCACCAAATGAGGATAACCTGAGCACACACCCGATCACTTTCACAGATGATGGTGTATGGGGTAGTGCGATCGACATCATTAAAGTACAACGTATTGGCAGCCCGCTTATCAGCACGCTTTCATTAGCTGATTATGCCGTAGGTGGCATTACCGGCCTTACAGGTGCAGCGGGTACTTTATCCCTGATACCAGGTATGTCTGGTGCAGCACACAAACTGGATACAGCAGGTACTTATCTTGTTTCTGTGTTTGCTATTGGTTATGTAGGTACTACGGTTAACCAGGTGGTGCTTCCGGGCGCTGCTGCACATATAGCTATGGGAACCCAGCCTGTAGGCCCTGTAGCAAATGGCGGTACGCTCGCTACTGAGCCTACTGTTCTTGTTCTGGACCAATATGGTAACCTTACTACTGCCAGCAGTGCAGTTACTGCTGCTGTAGGTACAGGCAGCTGGACCATTGGTACCGGCACCAGCCTTACACAGAGCGCATCAAGTGGGGTAGTGAATACATTCAATATCACAGCCAGCAGCACTGCGCCATTGGCTTGTGCTACTATCAACTTCACTTCACCCGGCCTTACGCCTTCACCGCTGACATCGGCTTGTTTTGCCCTGCCAGCGCCTAACTCTCCGGTGCTTAATCCGAATACCACACCTCCTACAGTTGATAACCTGTCTACGTTACCAATAACTTATACAGATAACCCATCATGGAGGGCTGCGATCAGCTATATTACAGCCCAGCTCGGTGCCGGTCCGGTTTATACCCTGACGCCAACCACTGACTACGTTTCTCCGCTTGCCGCAGGTATGATAACACTTAACGAATATGCGGGCAGCCATTTAAATACTCCGGGCAACTGGACAATTACAGCCTATGCTGCCGGCTTCGCTGCCACTTCATGTGTGCAGACGATAGCTGTTGGTGCAGCTTATAAACTGGTAGAGACTGTTCACCCTGTTGATCCAACCATCAGCGGCGGTAACCTGACCACTCAGCCTGTAGTGGTTGTTGATGATCAGTATGGTAACCTGGTAAACAGCAGCGCTGTGATCACGGCATCGGCCAGCGCCAGCCCATCATGGATCATCGGCGGCCCTGTAACTTATGCTACTGCATCTTCGGGCACGGCTACATTCGCCAATCTTACGGCTACCAGCCCATCACCAGCTGGAGTTACCGGCGCTACAATCACATACACCAGCGCAGGTCTGTTAGCTACAACATCCGGTACTTTCAATATCCCGGGTGCAGCTTCGCACATATACTATAATATAAACAGCGCTTCCGCTCTTGCTCACCTTGAGCTCACCACAAGCTGGACGACCGATCCTGTGGGTGCAGCAGCAGGTTCTGTGGGAACCGGTACACTGGCGCCCAACTTTACCGTTGCCAGCTCAGAGTATAGAATAGTAAACGGCAGTACGCCTGTTACTGGTGCTACATGGACTGTGAGTGGCGGTGGTTCTTATGTATCAGTTGGTGATGGAACGGCGGCAATCAATTTCACGCCAATTAACTCTGCTGCCATTAGCGCCATAATAGATGTAAATGCTAATGCGACTTTGACATTGGGTATGGTTACAGCTTCATTGCCAACCTTGCGTACGCTTAATTCTACTAGTACTGTAGTATTTAATGGTACCGGTGTTCAGGCAATACCTCAGCCTCTTAGTGCAGGCCCTTATGGTAACCTTACTTATGCGGGAACTGCATCTGCAGTAGGTACACTTGGTAATTTTACTTATACAATTCTTGGTAACTTCACATTTGCTGCAACTACGCTCGCCGCGCTTGAATATACAGGTACCAGTACAATGAACCTGAATATTACGGGTAACTATACCCATTCGGGCGCAGGTACTTTTAATACCGCATTCAGCACAGGCCTTCCAAACTGGACAATCGGCGGTAACTTCTTTATGACCGCAGGTACATTGTCAAACACAGGTAGTGCCGTTGTAATAGCGCTTAATGGTAATTATACCAAAACTGGCGGTACGATCACTGCTGGCAGTGCAGCTCTTGGCCAGCAGGTTAAATTTAGTAATACCTCTTCTTCTGTTGCCAGCCCAGAGATGTTCTACCTCAATGGTGGTACACAGAACTTCCTGTCATTCGTTGTTTCCGCTGGTGTTACAGTAAGGGATTCTGTTAACTGGATAATGACTAACGCAAACCAGTTTGTACTGGTAAATGGTACGTTCATTTTCCCTGCTACACCGGTTATCAGTGGTACTGGTGCATTCCAGGTGAGTGGTACCGGAACGATCTATACTGCTAATACAAGCGGATTGAACGGTTCAATTACAGTGACTGGTGGTACTCTGTTTACTGCAGGTTCAAGCTATGTGTTTAATGGAGCTGGAACTTTGACGCAAACAACCGGTACTTTACTGCCAGCAACTTTTGGATCTGGTTCAGTGACGACCAATAATACATCGACTGCTTCTCCTGCTGTTTCATTCTCCCAGGCTACTGCATTTAATGCTGGCGGTACGCTGAATCTGGAATCAGGATCAGTAAGTAACTCTAATCTTTCCGTAAACGGCGGTAATGTGAATGTGGATAACGGTAGCTTCACTGCTACACCGGCAACATACACCGGCGCTGCGGTTACCTACAAGAACCTGGGCATTAACACACTGGCGGTAACCGCTGGCAACGAATGGCCAAGTTCATTTAATGGTACAATAAATGTGAACAAAACAGGAGCTACGGTATCGCTTAATGCTACTAAGACTATGACGTCTACCGGCGCAGCGGTTACTCTTAGCGCTGGTACCTTAGACGCTACTGCAAGTAACTTCAACATTACTACCGCAGGCAGCTGGGCTAACAATGCAGGCATTTCTGCTTTTGTTCCACGTAGTGCAACAGTTACTTTTAACGGAAGTGTTGCTACTACCATCGGTGGCTCGTTCGGTACTTCCTTCAATACACTTACAATAGCCAATACCGCTGTGGCGGGTGTTACTCTTAGCGCTGCCACGACATTTGCGTCCGGCGGTACACTGAATCTCCAAACGGGGGTTTTCAATAACGGTTCCAACCTTTCTATGAGCAGCGGCTCTAATGTAAATGATGATGCAGGTACCTTACAGACTTCACCATCGGTTTACTCCGGTGTTAACCTGACCTATACTACCTTAGGCACAGGCGGAACAATAAGCACAGGTAACGAATGGCCAGCAGTGTTTACAGGAAGCGTGACCGTTAATAAATCAGGTAATACGATCAATATGACCGGCAGCAAGCAGCTGAATGGTAATATTAACCTCACAAACGGTACATTCGGTATTGCTGCAAATACATTCTCTCTTACCGGTACCTGGACTAAAACAGGTGCTGCGTTCACTACGGGCTCTGCAACAACAGGTACTGTAGTATTTAATGGTGTAAGCGCCCAGACTATAAATGGCGCTACCACATTCGCTAACCTTACGCTGAATAACGCTGCCGGCCTTACACTTGCGGCCAGTTCAGCCACAGGCGTGAGTGGTACACTTACGCTTTCAAATGGTATTATTACAACCGGCGCTAATACGCTGACCATGACGACCGCAACAGGTGTTGTGTCGCGTACTGCGTCAACGTCCACCAACTACGTGCTGGGCACATTTGCAAAGAACGTTACCGGCCTTGGCTTCTCAACCCCGGTAAATTATGAAGTGGGTGATGCAGACTACGCCCCCGTGAGCATAGCAACCGATGCCAATGCAACAGCGGGCCAGATAGCTGTGAAATCAACGGCAGGCAACCATCCTGCTTATGCTTCTGCAAGCATAGATGGTACTTATGATGTTGACCACTATTGGTCCATCAGCACCCCGGTAGCTGTGACAGGTATCCTTTCTGTTACGCCTACGTTCAACTATAATGTTGCTGACATAGGCGGTGGTTCTAACACAGGCTGGGTAGCCCAGTATTACAACGGTTCTGTATGGAGCCCTGTTAACCTGTTAGCTACTGATCCTACGGGTATCTCTACTACCGTTCCGGTTACTGCTTCCGGTTACATAGGTGACTTCATTGTTGGTCTTAACGATGCGAACACACCACCGGTATTTACTGCAGGTGTAGGTGTTGACGAAGACAATGCTTCAACTACGCCTGCAAGCTATACGCTGTCACCAGCTACCGGCTTCCCGTCGATAGCTGACTGGAAAGCGCATATAACGCTGGTAACTGCGACCGGCCCTACAGGTACGCATACATTAACAGGCGGCGGCGCTGACTTCGGTGTTGGCCTGGCTGCTCTTGCTACCACAGGTTCATTCTCCCTGGTACCTACAAGCGCAGATAACTATCTGACCACTGCGGGTGTTTATACAATAACAATATCTTCAATAGGCTATACTGCAGCTACTTTGATACAGACTATCAATCCTGGCGCTGCTGCTTCGCTTACCATTGCCACGCAGCCTACGGCTCCGCTGGTTAACGGTGGTGCACTGGCTACACAGCCGATTATCAACATTGCCGACCGTTTCGGCAATGCGGTAACTACAACTTCTGAGCAGGTATTTGCACAGGTAGGTGCAGGTGCATGGACCATAGGCCCAGGCGCTACTCCTTCCAAAACCAGCACAACCCCGGTAAACTTCACCTCGGTTGGGTTAACTGCTTCAAGTTTTGCAGCGGTTACCGGCGCTACCATTACCTTCTCAGTGGTAGGCTGCTGCTCAGTGACATCAAATACATTTAACATACCAACACCAAGTGTGCCTACACTGATAGCAGATCCTGCGGCAACAGTGGATGGTCCGTTCACTATTACATTTGGAACGGATAATCCTACATGGCGCTCATCGATCACAGAGGTTGATGTGAATGGTTCTGCCATCCCTGTAGCCGCATGGAATACCGGTACCGGTACAGCGTTCCAGCTTACTGTTACCCCGGCTCCTGCACCATCGCTGCATGTGGCAGGTACTTATACTATTACTTTTGTAGCTACGGGCTATGCCAACAACTCTGTGACCCAGGTAATACGTGCAGGTGTTCCTGCTACGCTGGCTATCAGCGTTCAGCCAGGTGCGCCGGCAACTAACGGTACTGCATTGGTTCCGCAACCGGTTCTGTTCATCCGTGACCAGTATGGCAATGCTACTACCAGCACAGCATCAGTAGCGGCGGCTTCGACTGCTCCGGGCACATGGACACTTGCCGGTACTACTCCGGTATCGGGTGTAAGTGGTACGGCCAGCTTTACAGACCTTACGGCTTCCAGCTTAGCTTCTGTGAGTGGGGCTACTATACGCTTCACCTTGTCGATCCCAGCAGGAGGTACCTATACGGTTACATCTGCTGCGTTCAATATCCCGAACCCGCCGATCACGTATTATAACATCAATACAGCTGGCGGACGTGCTAACCTGCAGAATACTGTAAACTGGACAACAGATGCAGCTAATGCGGCGATTGGTCTTGTAGGTTCCGGCGCACAGCCAAGTGATTTCGTTTCAAATAATCAGCGTTTTGAAATAGTAAACGGTGGTACAACTACAATAGCAAGTAACTGGCCAGTTTCAGGCACAGGCAGCTATGTGGTTGTTGGTAATGGTTCCACTGCGATGAATTTTACGGATCCAGCCGGTGCCGCTTCACAGTTCACGACTGTAAACGGTGTAAACGTTTCTGCGAATGGCACATTGACTATTACGAACGTGACCTCAATACCTACTTTAGGTATTCTGGATCCTGCAAGTACCGTTGTATTCAATGGTGCATCAAACCAGGCTATACCTAACAATGTGCCTTATGGTAATCTGACCGAATCCAGCCCAGCCAGTACAGGTACGTTATCTGGGGCTACTACTGTAGTAGGTGCGTTGTCGGTAACTTCCGGCTCCCTCACATCTGCAACAGCCAGTGTTCTTCTGAGTGGTAATCTTTCTGTTTCGGCTGGCGCTTCTATTACCGCAACCGCAGCAAACACCACTACGATCAATTTTGTAAATACATCTGCAACGCAGACAATCACATATTCAGGTACAAATACTAAGACAGCATTCAATGTTAACTCCGGTGTTACTGCATCGCTCAGCACAAACTTGCCTTTGGGCGCGGCAACCAGCAGTATGATCGTGAATGGTACACTTGTTTGCGGTACTACTAGTGCAGTATCTGGTACCGGTACCTTTACTCTGGCTCCTACTGGTACACTGAGCACTGCTAACGCAAGCGGTATTGACGGTTCGTTGACACTTACTGCTGCGAACAGGTCGTTCATTGCAGGTGGCAGCTACATTTTCAATGGCGCTACGTCAACACCTTGGCCTAATGCGACCGCATTTGGTAACCCAGGCAGTGTTACTGTAAGCAGTGTTACTGTAACAAGCAACAAGCCATTTACAATGTCAAATATACTGACCGTAGTTTCGGGCGGTGTGCTTGATATGAGCACTAATGCACTCGGCAGTGTGGGTGTGTTTACGGTATCGCTTGACGGTATTGTAAAGACCGAAAATACCACAGCAACACCGCTTCCTGCAGGTATCACCTGGGGTTCTACCCTTGGTACTGTGTGGTACGCAGGTACTACTGGCGCACAGACAGTAATGCAGGGTACTTATCGTAACCTTACGCTGCTTAACACCGGCGGGTTTACCGTATCTGGTTCTCCTGTTAATGTTAGGCGTGCACTGTCACTTGATGGTGGTAACCTGAATATTGCAGCTAACACGCTTGCGCTCGGGCCAAGTGCTACGATCGTTACAACTGTTTCGTTCTCTGCTACCAATATGATCATAGCAGATAATGCTGCCGGCCTTGTACAGAAACAAATTGCTTCAACAGGTTCATTCACATTCCCGATAGGTGATGCAACACCAAACTACACGCCGATCACGCTTAGCGCAACAGGCTCTGGTTTTGCCGGTGTATATGTACACAATGGTGTTCATCCAAATAACCTGGATGCAACCAACTACCTGAAACGCTACTGGCATGTGGCAACATCCGGCCTCACAAACTACTCTGTGACGTCTGCGAATTACATCGCTCCGGGTGACGTTGTAGGCACAGAAGCCAGCATATACGCAGGCCAGTGGAGTGGGGCATTACCATGGGCTTCGGGCGCGGCTGAGACCGGCCACGCTATAGCATGGGGTACTACCACCGCTACATCTGCCGATTACACAGGCGTAAACATTCCAGTGCCAACCTTCACTACGTCGCCAACAGCGGCAACGTGTGTGGGCTCTCTTAACCCGGTAACTTACTCAACACAGTCTGGCCAGTCCAACTATGTTTGGTCTGTACCAGGTATTGCCGGAACTGACTATACTATTACATCAGGCAGCCTTGCTTCTACCAGCAGTACAGTGACACTGTACTGGAAAACGACAGGCGCTAAAACTGTAACCGTTGACTATACAGATGCTAACGGCATCGTTGGAACTCCGGTTGCAACTAACACAACAACAGTAAACTCGCTTACTCTGGCAGCTGGTAACAGCGGCACAGCATGTGCGGGTGGTACCGTTACCCTTACTTCAGGTGAAGCGGGTACGGCATCTCCTGTAACGTATGCATGGAGCGGCCCTGCTGTTTATGCCAGCACACTTTCAAGCCCAGTGCTTAGCATTACCGGTACAGCTATGGCAGGTACTTATACAGTACAGGCTACAGGCGGTGGTTGTGTGATAACAAGCACTACTGTTGTAACGGTAAATGTGATCTCGGTAACTGCTTCCAATAATAGCCCTGCCTGTGTTGGCGGTACTATCGCTCTTGGTTCTGTGCCCTCAGGCCTTACACCTGCAAGCTATGCATGGAATGGCCCGCTGAGCTATACAGCATCAACTCAAAACCCAACGCTGACTACCGGCGCTACTACAGACATGGCAGGTACATATACAATAACTGTTACTGCGCCAGGTTCCGGTTGCTCAGCATCTAATACTACTATAGTTACTGTAAACACACTTTCCGCAGCTCCGACTAATGACGGACCGGCCTGTGTTGGCGGTACCGTTAATCTGATACCAAACATAACAGGTACAATAGCCCCTGCCGGATATGCCTGGAGCGGCCCTGCATTGTATGCATCTTCGTTATCAAATCCTGCCCTTAGCAGTGTTACCACGAGCATGGGCGGTCTGTACAGTTTCACAGTAACCGCAACCGGTTCCGGTTGTACTGCAACTGGTTCCACCAGTGTTGTTGTAAATACAATAGGTGTTACTGCGGCAAATGATGGCCCTGCCTGCGTAGGTGGTACCATTAACCTGACATCTTCACCAACAGGAACTGCAACGACAACCACGTATGTGTGGAGTGGCCCGCTGGTGTACTTCTCGTCTTTACAGAACGCCGTACTGACTACAAGTGCAACAACAGCAATGTCCGGAGTTTATACAGTAGTTGTAGGTGCAGCTGGCTCAGGCTGTTCTGCGCAGACTACAACGAATGTTATCGTAAATACCTTTAGCCTGACGGCTAATAACGATGGCCCGGCATGTGTTGGCGGTACAGTTAATCTGTCAGTAACTCCTGGTGGATCTGCAACTGCAACAGCTTACAGCTGGAGCGGCCCGTCAGTTTACGGCTCAACACTGCAAAATCCGGTACTGACTACCAGCGCTACAACTGATATGACAGGTACTTATACGGTAAGCGCTACAGCGGCAGGTTCCGGATGTGTAGCTACTTCTACAACACCGGTTGTAATCAATACTATCTTCACTGCGCCTTCAAATGACGGCCCTGCATGTATTGGTGGTACTGTTAACCTGTCTTCAAATGTAACCGGCAGCGCAACGCCTACTTCGTATACATGGTTTGGCCCGCACGGATACACTGCTACAGACATTAACCCTGTATTAAGCAGCCTCACATCTCTGATGGCCGGAACTTATGGTTTCACCGTAACTGCAACAGGATCGAATTGTACTTCCGTGGGATCGACTGTGGTAGTTGTTAATACTATCTCTGTTGCGGCCAATAATGACGGTCCCGCCTGCGTAGGTGGTACCGTGAACCTGAGCGCAACTCCTGGTGGGTCTATTCCTGCAACAGGTTATTCCTGGAGCGGACCGCCAAGCTACTCAGCTACTGACCAGAATCCGGTGATGACAACAAGTGCAACTACGGATATGGCCGGAATCTATACGGTAACTGTTACCGGCGCTGGTTCGGGATGTTCGAACACAGGTACAACACGTGTTATCATTAATACAATAGTGCTGGCTCCGTCTAATGATGGCCCTGCATGTGTGGGTGGTAATGTTGACCTGTTTGCTAATGCGGGCGGATCTGAAGTACTTAACACGTATTCATGGAATGGCCCTGCCCTGGCAAGTGCAACCGACATCAACCCAACAATAACTTCTGTAACCACCGATATGGCAGGTACCTATTCATTGACAGTAACTGGCGATGGCTCAGGTTGCAGCGCTACGGCGACAACTAATGTTATTGTGAATACTATCTACACAGCGCCTTCCAACGATGGCCCGGCCTGTGTTGGCGGTACGGTTAACCTTACATCTAATATCACAGGTACTGCTGTTCCGGCTACTTACAAGTGGACTGGTCCGGCTGGCTTCACTGCAACCACTGCCGATCTCACTCTAACCAGTATAACTACGGCCATGGCAGGTACCTATAATTTCAAGGTAACGGCAGTTGGCTCAGTTTGTGTAGCTGTAGGCTCAACTGATGTGATAATCAACACATTTGGTATTGCTGCAGCTAACGATGGCCCGGCCTGTGTTGGCGGTACAGTTAATCTGTCTTCCACACCGTCTGGTACTATTGCTCCAACTACTTATACCTGGAGCGGTCTGCCAGCTTACAGTGCTTCAACTCAGAACACTGTTTTGACAACGAGCGCTACCACTGATCTGTCGGGTGTATATACGATCACCGCAACAGCGCCTGGTTCAGGTTGCTCCGCAACCGATGTTACTACTGTAACTATCAATACACTTGGTATCACGGCGGCTAACGATGGCCCTGCATGTGCTGGTTCTACAGTTAATCTGTCATCAACACCATCAGGTACTGCAATCCCTACAGGTTATACCTGGAGCGGCCCTTCGGTTTACAGCGCATCAGTGCAAAACCCAACGCTGACCACAAGTGCAACAACGGCTATGTCTGGTGTTTACACGGTTACAGTGGTAGCAGCCGGTTCCGGATGTTCTGCAACGAATACAACTACCCTGGTTGTAAACTCACTTGGCCTGGTAGCTAGTAATGATGGCCCAGCCTGCGTAGGTGGTACAGTTAATCTTACAGCAACACCTTCAGGCAGCGAAACGCCTACCAGCTATAGCTGGAGCGGCCCTGGAAGCTTCAGTTCAACGCTTCAGAGCCCGCTGCTCACTGCCAGTGCAACAACTACTATGTCAGGTACTTATACTGTAACTACCAGCGGTACTGGTACAGGTTGTTCTTCTACAAGCACAACAACTGTAGTAATCAATACTCTTGGTATTACTGCAGCTAACAGCAGCCCTGCGTGTGTGGGCGGAACAGTTAATCTGACATCTACGCCATCAGGTACTGCGACGCCAACAGGCTATACCTGGAGTGGCCCGTCAGTTTTTGGTGCATCAACTCAGAATACTACATTAACTACCAGTGCAACAACGGATATGTCCGGTATTTATACCGTAACTGTTGTAGCGACGGGTTCAAACTGTATTGCAGTCAACACAACGACTGTCACTGTAAATACGATAGGCATCAGTGCATCAAATGATGCTCCTGTCTGCGTAGGTGGTACAGTTAACTTTACAGCTACGCCATCCGGTTCCGCAACGCCAACAACATATGCATGGCACGGCCCGACCGGCTATTCATCTACGATGCAGGATCCTTCTATAAGCGGAATGATCCTTGCACGGGCTGGTGTTTACACCGTAACCGTTGGTGCAGTTGGTTCGGCCTGTTCTTCAACTACGACGACGAATGTTGTTGTTAACACGCTCAGCATCACAGCCGCCAATGACGGCCCGACATGCGTTGGCCTTACTACAAATCTTACATCAACACCATCTGGTACAGCAGTGCCAGCGGGTTACACATGGGGTGGCCCGCTTGTCTTCAGTGCATTTACACAGAATACATCGCTGACCAGCGTTACTACCGGTATGGCAGGAACATACACAGTCACAGTGACTGCGCCAGGTTCCGGCTGTTCTGCGAGCGCTACCACCAATGTCGTTATCATCCCGCTCCCTGCTCCTATCACAGGTGTAGGCACTGTGTGTGTTGGTTTAACAACTACGGTTAGCGATGTGTCTTCGGGTGGCGTTTGGAGCAGCACCAATACCGGTGTGGCTACGATAGGCACTTCCGGTTCACCACGCGTAGTAAATGGTTTGTTCGCAGGTACTGCTACAATATCATTTACAGTTGGTACGGGTTGTGCCAGCACAACGATCGTAACGGTTAACCCTAACCCGGTTATCATCGGTATGTCCCCAGTATGTGTAGGCTTAACAGTTGCCCTGAGCGATAACATCGCCGGCGGCGCCTGGACAGCATCTAACGGCCATGCGACTGTGGGGTCATCCTCGGGAGTTATTACCGGTGCAACTATCGGAACCGATGTTATTACCTATACATTGCCGACCACCTGCCGTACAACAGGTATAACCACGGTGAATGCCGCTCCTAATGCCATCGGCGGTGTTGCGCATGTATGCCAGGGCCAGACCACAACGCTCAATGAGACCACCGGTGGTGGTACATGGGTGAGCGGTAATCCTACTGTTGCTACAATAGGCAGCAGCGGCAGCCCTGTTACCGTAACTGGTTTGATCGGTGGTACAACGGTAGTTTCCTACCTGCTTCCATCCGGTTGTTATTCAACAGTGGTCGTGACAGTTAATGCGCTGTCTCCGATCACTGGCAATGCACCAGTATGCCAGGGTTCAACGATCACATTAAGTGACCTTGCGCTTGGCGGTACATGGTCCAGCGCGAGTGCAGCTATCGCAACCGTAGGCTCCGTTACCGGTTTGGTAACAGGGGTAGCGGGCGGCACAACACGCATATCATATACTACCTTCGGAGGCTGCCAGGCTATCATAACAGCTACGGTAAGCCCCGGTGGTACGATCCTTGGCACAGCTTCTGTATGTGAAGGCGCTACGACCAGCCTGAGCGATGCAACAGCTGGTGGCACCTGGACCAGCAGCAGCCCGTCTAATGCCGGTATAGGTTCTGCAACAGGCCTTGTTAGCGGCGTGCTCGCAGGTACATCAACAATCAGCTATATAGTAACCACTACCGGCTGTACAGCTACAAGGGTGGTTACAGTAAATGCAGCACCTGGCACGATCTCTGGTACAACACTTATGTGCGCAGGCGTAAGCAATACATTGACCGATGCGATAGGCGGTGGTTTGTGGACCAGTACCAGCCCTGGTATAGCTACTGTTGGCTCAACAACAGGCGTTGTAACCGGTGTTGTGGGCGGTACATCAAGAATTACCTACAAGATCACGGCAGGCGGTTGCTTTACAACCCAGGTCGTGACGATAAATACTACGCCAGGTGCGATCACCGGCAACGTTCCTCTGTGCCAGTCAACAACTATAACATTGCGTGACGGCACCGCGGGTGGCAGTTGGAGCTCATCTGCTCCATTGGTAGCAACAGTTGGTTCTACAGGTATCGTTACCGGCATGAGTGGTGGCACATCTACGATTACTTATGCTATGACCACCGGCTGCCTGAACAGCACGGTTGTAACTGTTAACCCGATAACACCTGTAACCGGATCAACGCCGATATGCGTTGGTGCATTGGTTGCGCTCACAGATGCCACTGCCGGTGGCAGCTGGACGAGCAGCAATCCTGCGAAGGCTTCAGTTGACGGATCGGGTAACGTTACCGGTGTAGGCGCTGGTACAGCAAATATTACGTATTTGATTTCAGCTACCGGCTGTAAGTCAATAGCAGTCGCAACAGTCAATGCATTACCAGCAGCTATCACGGGCACATTGACCATGTGTAACGGCGGATCGACGGTTACGTTGCATGATGCAACTACAGGCGGTGCATGGTACAGCATTGATGGTTCAGGCTCAGCCTCCGTAGTTACTGGCACAGGTGTCGTTACCGGTACCGCAGCAGGTACGGCTACGATCAGCTATGCGGCCAACGGCTGCGGTATTTCAACCACAGTGACCGTTAACTCAGCGCCGACAGCCCTTACCGGCAATACACCTGTATGTGCGGGTTCCACACTGCCACTTGGTGAGACCATCAGCGGCGGTACCTGGAGCAGCAGCGCACCGGCAACCGGCAGTGTAAATACATCAGGAGTGGTAATGGGTATTGCGGGTGGTACAACTACCATCAACTACGTTACCGGCGCCGGCTGTAACACATCGGTAGTCGTTACGGTTAATACAATCCTTCCGATCACAGGTTCTCCTGTATTGTGCCTCGGATCCACTACAAATCTTGGAGATGGCACGGCAGGTGGTGGCTGGAGCAGCAGCGCTCCCGGTACTGCGAGTGTTGGTTCAACAGGTATTGTAACCGGTAATGCGATAGGTTCAGCAAACATATATTATACTACAGCTACGTGCGTAAGGTCATTGAGTGTTACCGTAAATCCGGTGCCATCAGCGATCGCAGGTACGTTAGCATTCTGTAATGGCGCTACTACTACGCTCAGCGATGACGGCAGCGGCACCTGGAGCAGTAATAATACCCCTGTTGCAACAGTATCAGCAGCAGGCGTGGTTTCGGGCGTAAGTGCCGGTACAGCAACCATCAAGTACACAGCAGGTTCAGGCTGTCTTGCTTCTGCGATAGTTACCGTAGAAGCTGGCCCATCCCCTATAGGAGGAGCAGCCTCTGTATGTGTTGGTTCTGTTATTACCATGAGCGACTTCCTTGCAGGCGGTACCTGGAGCGCAACGAGCCCTTATGCATCTGTTGACGGTTCCGGCAATGTGCTGGGTTTGAGCAGCGGCGGGTCGGCAGTGATCACCTACTCTGCTGCCGGAACAGGTTGTTACCAGACGCGCAGTGTATTGGTTAATGCAACTCCGGTGGCTGTGTCCGGTAACCCAATAGTATGTGTCGGCGGTACGACGTTCGTATCGGATGCAACATCGGGTGGGGTATCATGGACGAGCAGCAATACAGGAGTAGCGACAGTTTCGGGTTCAGGAGCAGTTCAGGGCATCAGCCTTGGTACTGCGAATGTTACTTACCTGATCTCTTCAGGCTGTACGGCGTCTCTGACGATAACCGTAAGTTCATTGCCTGCTTCCATTACGGGCAATACACCGTTCTGTGCAGGTAACACTATATCACTTACGGATGCTTCTGCCGGTGGCACTTGGAGCACCAGCAACGGATCAATAGCCACTGTTGGCAGCGATGGCACGGTGACAGGTGGTATGGGCGGCAACGCAACGATCAACTACCTTATTAATGGTGGCGGCGGTTGCTATGCATCAGCTATTGTTACCGTTTCGACACTGACGCCGATCACTGGTGCATCAGTGGTATGTACCGGATCATCAATAACATTAAATAATACGACAACAGGTGGTACCTGGAGCAGTGCAAGCAGCGCAGTTACCGTTAACCCGTCAACAGGTAATGTGGGCGGTGTCAGCACAGGTACTGCGGTGATCACCTACACATTTGTTGGTGGTGGTTGTGCGGCTATGAAGACCGTATCTGTAAATACTTCGCCTTCGGCGATCAATGGCCTTGGCCTTCTGTGTGTTGGTACACAGCTTGCGCTGACTGATGCTGTTACCGGCGGCGCCTGGACCAGCAGTAATTCATCTGTAGCATCCGCTTCGGGCAGCACAGGTATTGTTGCAGGTATCGGAACAGGTACAGCAGGCATCACTTATACACTGGCTGGCTGTTCGGCTTCAGCAGTGGTAACAGTTAATTCTGCTTATGCGGTTACCGGTTTCACCAGCATATGTGTAGGCGGGCTGGCAAACATGCACAACAGTGCAGGCGGCGGTACCTGGAGCAGCAGTAATCCTGCTGTGGGCAGCATCAGCACCGGTGGTGTTGTTACGGGGCTTACTGCGGGTACAACAACTGTTTCTTATGCAGTAAGCAGCGGTTGTGTGACTACTGCTACTATAACTGTCAATCCGATCCCTGATGCGATCACCGGCAATGGCCCTGTGTGCGTTGGCGGAACGCTTAACTTAAGCGATGACATAACAGGTGGTACATGGGCCAGCAGCGACGGTGTTGTAAACATTGATGGCTCCGGCGATGTATCAGCGATAGCTATCGGTACGGCAGCGATCACATACACAAGCGCTGCGGGCTGTACTATTGGCACAGTGGTAACTGTAGGCTCAACCCCTGCAACGATCACCGGCACGCTTGCCGTTTGCGAAGGCGGTTCGATAATATTAAATGATGCTACACTGGGTGGTGTGTGGACAAGCACATCCACAGGTAATGCATCCATTGGTTCTTCAACAGGTGTGGTTGCCGGCATTGCCGCAGGTACAACTACGATCAGCTACAGCCTAGCAGGCTGCGGCAGCATCACAGCGGTTGTTACCGTTAATTCATCACCCGCAGCTATTACCGGCAGCATGCCGATCTGTGTAGGCGGTTCCATCTTGCTTGGTGAAACAACTTCTGGCGGATCATGGACCTCCGGCACAAATGTATCTGTTGACGGTTCTGGTAATGTTACCGGTATGTCAGTTGGCACAGCGGTGGTTTCCTATACATTAGGCAGTTGCAGCGCTACAACCATTGTTACGGTTTCTGCGGCGCCTTCACCGATCACAGGTTCTTCGTTTGTATGTGTTGGCGGATCAACGCTGATGCATGACGCAACACCGGGCGGCCTTTGGAGCAGTGCAGATGTAACTGTATCGGTAGGTACCGGCACAGGCCTGGTTACCGGACAAAGCGTTGGTACGGCTACCATAACCTACAGTAACGGTACAGGCTGTACCGCTACAGCAATAATTTCAGTTAATACGGCCACCTCACCGATCTCGGGAGCACCTACCGTATGTATCGGTACAACAACACTGTATACTGATGCTACAGGCGGCGGCACATGGTCGAGCAGCAGTACTTCAATAGCTAGTGTTGGCACAGATGGAACTGTGAGCGGTGTGTCTGTGGGTACTGCAACGATCAGCTACAATACATCAGGTTGTATATCTACACAGTCCATCACGGTAAGCCCGGCTCCATCCGGTATCACCGGCCCTGCATCTGTATGCGTTAATGCAACGGCTGTGATGACTGATGCTACGGCTGGCGGCACATGGGGCAGCTCAGGCGGCAGTATATCTGTAGACTTCTTCGGTACTGTAACAGGTATCTCTGCAGGAGTGGGAAGTGTGACCTATACATCAGGAGCAGGCTGCTCGGTTAGCCGCAACATCAACGTTAATCCGTTGCCGGCACCAGTCAGCGGTGTGCTCACCGTTTGCGTAGGGGCGTCTACCTTCCTCTCTGATGTTACCTCCGGCGGCGTGTCGTGGACCAGCAGCAATACGGCGGTAGCGACAATTTCGTTCTCCGGTGCTGTAGCTTCCGCGCTTTCCACCGGTACGACTACAGTGACCTACACGATCTCCAATACATGTTATATAACAGCAGTTGTGACCGTTAATGCACAGCCAGCCGGTATTACCAATAATTCAGCGTTCTGCCAGGGTGCATCGATAGTTCTTTCTGACGCTTCTGCAGGTGGTACCTGGAGCAGCAGCAATGGCGCTATCGCCTCAGTTGGCACTGGCGGCTCCGTGCTGGGCGTATCTGGTGGTACTGCAACCATTACTTATGCTGAAACAGGTTCAGGCTGCCGAGCAACAACAACGGTAACTGTTAATCCTTTGGCTAATCCAGGTACACTTTCCGGTTCCGGTATCGTTTGCGCAGGTTCAACAACAACCTTCAGCGACGCGGTTACCGGCGGCGTGTGGAGCTCAACAGCTACCGGCGTTGCAACGGTGACACCAACGGGTGTTGTTTCCGGCATCGCAACAGGCACAAGCACCATATCTTATACTGTAACCAACACCTGCGGTTCTGTAGCAGCAACAGCTGTGGTAACAGTTAATGCAGTTGCGGTTGCAGGTACAATTACAGGCTCTGTTCCTGTATGTATCGGATCGGTGACCATACTTACCGATGTTACACCTGGAGGTGTATGGACCTCATCCAACGGTAATGCATTGGTTGACGGTTCTGGTAATGTGACCGGTTCAATAGCAGGTACATCGACCATATCTTACACGGTGACCAACGGTTGTGGCAGCGTAAGCGCAACAACAGTAGTTACCGTATCGCCGACACCTGCGGGTATCACAGGCGCATCGTTTGTATGCGTTGGTGGTTCAGCATTATTAGCTGATGCAACATCAGGCGGCTCTTGGAGCACTGCGGATGTTACCGCATCAGTAGGTTCCGGCACCGGCCTTGTTTCTGGTGGAAGCGTTGGTACGGCGACCATAACGTACACTACAGCTGCCGGTTGCTCTACATCAACCGTAATATCTGTAAATGCGGCTACTGCGCCGATCTCAGGTGCATCAGCAATATGTACCGGCACAAGCACACTGCTGACAGATGCAGCATCAGGCGGTACGTGGTCGAGCAGCAGCACATCAATAGCAACAGTGGGTTCAGACGGCACGGTTGCCGGTGTAGCTGCGGGTATCGTGACGATCAGCTATACGTCAGCCTCAGGCTGCAGCGCTACAGCTTCGGTTACGGTGAGCCCTGCTCCATCCGGTATCACAGGCCCAGCCTCTGTCTGTGTTAACGCAACTATAGGTTTGGCTGATGCCACATCCGGTGGTACGTGGAGCACAGGAAGCGGCAACATAACCCTGGATGGTTCCGGTAATGTTGGTGGTGTTTCTGCAGGTGCAGCAAGTGTGACCTATACATCAGCAGCAGGCTGCCAGGTTAGCAAGGCTATCAATGTTAATCCGCTTCCTGCACCAGTCAGCGGTATGCTCACTGTTTGTGTAGGTGCTTCCACCTTCCTCTCTGATGCAACGTCGGGTGGGGTGTCGTGGACCAGCAGCAACACATCAGTTGCTACAATTTCGTTCTCCGGCGCTGTAGCTTCTGCACTTTCCACAGGTACAACGACAGTGACCTACACGATCGCAAACACCTGTTACATAACAGCGGTGGTTACGGTTAATGCACAGCCAGCTGGCATTACCAATAACGCGGCTATCTGCCAGGGTACTTCGATAGTTCTTTCTGATGCTTCTGCAGGTGGTACCTGGGCCAGCAGCAATGGAGTTGTTGCATCGATCGGTACAGATGGCACCTTACTGGGTCTGTCTGGTGGTACTTCAACTATTTCTTATTCTGAATATGGAGCCGGTTGCCGTGCACAAGTTGTGGCGACAGTTAACGCCTCTTCTCCTGTGAACGGATCTCACCCGGTTTGTATCGGTGTTACCGTTACGCTTACCGATGCAACATCGGGCGGCACTTGGAGCAGCGCTAATGCAGCTATCGGTTCTGTAAATGCAAGCGGCGTTGTAACCGGCACCGGTGCAGGCACAACAAATATCAGCTATACTACAGCTGCGGGCTGTGTGTCAACAACGGTTATCACCGTTAACGGAGTTCCTGCTGCAATTGGCGGAACGGAAGCAGTGTGTATCGGTTCTGTTACCACGCTTACCGATGCAACCATCGGCGGGACCTGGACTACAGGCAGCAGCAACATCCTTTTGGATGGTTCCGGCAATGTTACAGGTGAGACTGCTGGTACAGCAATCGTTACCTATGGCGCAGGAGCAAGCTGTTCAGCAACAGCAATAATTACAATAAACGCGGTGCCTGCGGCAACATCAGGTGTTCCGGTAGTATGTGTTGGATTAACAACTACCTTAAATGATGGTACGACCGGCGGTCTCTGGACGAGTCTTGCTACCGGCACGGCTACCATAGGCAGCACCAGCGGAATAGTAACCGGCGTTCTTGGCGGTACAGCACTTATTAGCTATACCAAAGTAAGCACAGGTTGTGCTGCTACAGTGATCGTTACGGTCAATGACCTGCCGCTGGCTATAAATGGCAACACACCGGTATGTGCAGGTTCTGCAATACTGCTTACGGATGTAACAACAGGCGGTTCCTGGACCTCAGGTACCCCGGCGGTTGCTACAATTGGCAGCGATGGCACAGTAAGCGGAGTAGCAGGTGGTACCTCTAGGATCACCTATACCAGCACTGCGGGCTGTATTACGACAACGATCGTTACTGTTAATGCCATATTGCCGATCACTGGTACGCCATCTGCGTGCATAGGGACAACAACATCGCTGGCCGATGCAACCGGCGGCGGTACCTGGAGCAGCAGCAATACATCTGTAGCTACGGTCAATTCGTCAACCGGTCTTGTATCCGGCCTCACGGCAGGTACCTCAGCGGTTGTCTATACCATACCATCGGGCTGTTCACGTTCAGTGGTGGTAACGGTGTCCTCATCGCTGGCGCCAATAACCGGTACCTTTGCGGTATGCGTGGGCACTACAACGACCCTGTCTGATGCCGCTGCCGGCGGTGCATGGACCAGCAGCGCTCCATCAACAGCAAACGTTGGCGCATCTACCGGCCTAGTTACCGGCAATGTAGCGGGTACGGCACGTATCTCTTACTCATCGGGCGGCAGTTGTGTTACCTATATTATTATGACTGTTAACCCGGCGCCATCAGGCGTGGGCGGATCAGCCTCCGTATGCCTCGGTTCTTCGATCACGATGAGTGACCTGGTATCGGGCGGTGACTGGACGAGCACAGGCAGTGTATCTGCAGTTGCTACCGGCACAACGGTGACCACCGTAACAGGAAGCAGCGTGGGCACCGGCACAGTGACCTATACCATCGGGTCAACCGGGTGCTTCAACAGCAGGACCATTACCGTTAATAATGTACCGGCGCCAATATCAGGAGCGCTTGCAGTATGTGTTGGCTCTGTTAACCACCTGACCGACGCTACATCAGGCGGCGTATCGTGGACCAGCGGTACTACCTCGGTAGCAACGGTCAATGCGTCAGGTAATGTCACCGGTGTTACGAACGGCACATCGCTGATCACATATACGATCTCTACAGGTTGTACGGCCGTATCCGCAGTAACCGTAAATGCCCTGCCGGTGGTAGCTGCAATATCGGGAGCTAACAATGTAAGCCATGGCAGCACAACGCTCTTAACTGATGCTACAGGCGGTGGTGTATGGAGCAGTGTAAACTCGGCCATAGCAAGTGTTGGTTCGGGCACAGGAGTTGTAACCGGTGTTGCAACATCGGGAACTACATCGATCTCCTATCTTGTAACCGACGTAAATGGCTGTGTAGGCCGCGCAGGTATAGCAATGACGGTTCATACTCCTGCACCTCCGTCACATGGCGGGTCAACAGTTGGTGGCGTTGCCACGCTGTTTGCAGGAACAAGTGTGAATCTGGCTGATGAAGTAGCCGGTGGCAACTGGAGCAGCAGCAACACCAGCGTAGCAACAGTGGACAATGGTGGATCAGTAACAGGCGTAACACCTGGTATGGCCAGCATCACCCACATAACTACCGGCGGAGATGGCGAGGTGACCACAACGGTTACCCCAGTAGTTGTAACTGCGCTTCCTGTGGATGTAAGAATTGTTCCGAACCCGAACAACGGTATATTTACGATCAAGGGTACTTTAGGAACAATGCAGGATGAGGAAGTATCGCTTGAAGTTACTGACGTGCTCGGCCAGGTTGTTTACAGCAGCAAGGTGATGGTACACGGTGGTAAGATCAATGAGAAAGTATCTATGAACAGTACATTTGCAAATGGCATGTATATGCTCACAGTTCACAGTGGTACCGAAAACAAGGTGTTCCACTTCGTAATTGAAAAATAATAGCATGTTCATTTTTTTTAAACGAATGGGGGCTTAATGCTCCCATTCGTTTTTTTGTATAAAAACTATTTTTTCTGAATACATATTTTGCGTATTTTTGTAAGGTTACGCGAAACATAGGCCAGCGCTAAGAGTGCGCCACAGGAAAACAACTTATTAGGTAAATCATGCACGAACCCGTACTCTCATTTGGAACAGATCAATTCAATAGGATCTTTCCGTTCTATCTTTTGATTAGTAATGATTCTGGAATAGCTTCTTTCGGCAAGTCTGTTGCCAAACTGCAGCAAATAGAGCATGGAACACTATTTGCGGATAGTTTTAATCTGAGATCTCCCGGGCCAGGAAATGCCGATTTTCATACTTTAAAGAAGTTAGCAGGTCAGGATATAATACTTGACTTTGCACGGGCAAATGGCAATTGCCTGCATGGGCAATTCGAATACCTTCACCTGCAGGATCAATTGCTGTTTATCGGTACTCCGTCTGTGCAAGGAAATAAAGACGGCAACGCTGATTACACCGAATGTGCAGAACAGGACCTGTCTGTTGCGCGGTTAACGAACGCTCACAGTGACGCCGAGCAACAAAAACAACTGGAGCATCAGTTAAGGGTCAATGAAAAACGATACAGGGACCTCTTTAATTATAGCCAGGCCTTTATTTTTACGCACGATCTCCAGGGAAAACTACTTTCGGTTAACCCTGCCCTATGCGAAAAAATGGGGTACAAGAAAGAAGAGCTCATAGGCCGGATGATAACCGATTTCATTCCCCGGAACGACCTACTGATCTTTAATACCGAGTACATGGATGCGGTAAGGGAGAAGGGAAGCGCAAAAGGCATATTCAGGGTAAACGGAAAAACCGATAAAAAATCATTCCTGCTTTACCAGAATTTCAAGGTAGAGGAAGACGATACCGAGCCATATATTATTGGCTTCTCCCAGGACATCACTGAGCGCATTAAAATTGAAAAAGAACTTCGTAAGAATAAGAAGAACACCGAGGAGGCAGCCCGGGCAAAGGAGTTTTTCCTGGCCAATATGAGCCATGAAATAAGGACGCCATTGAGCGGTTTGTTAGGGATCGCAAACCTCTTATCAAAGACGCAGCTGACCGAGCAGCAGGCAAAATATACCAACCTGATAAATTCCTCAGCAAACAGCCTGTTGTCAATAGTCAACGATATTCTCGATATTGAGAAGATAGCATCGGGCAAATTTGACCTGGAGCACATTCCCTTTAAACTTGAAGAGAAGGTACTGGCTACTATACAATCGTTTCAGTTTAAAGCCGAGGAAAAGAATGTCACGCTGTCGTTCAAGAGTAATGTGGCCGATGACCTGGTAGTGATCGGAGACCCATCGCGGCTAGGCCAGATATTGAACAACCTGGTGAGCAACGCGCTGAAGTTTACGAACACCGGTGGCATATACGTTAGCGTGTACTACTACTACAACGATACTAAGTCTACAAAACTTGAATTTGAAGTGACCGATACGGGTATTGGGATCAAGCCGGGAAAGCTCTCTGATATCTTCAATCCCTTTGTGCAGGCTACAGCCGATACGTCGCGCAAATTTGGTGGTACAGGGCTTGGACTGTCCATTTGTAAAGAGCTGATAGAGATGCACGGTGGAAATATTTCCGTTAAAAGCGCGCTCAATGTAGGTACTACCTTTACCTTCCTGATCCCATATGAGAAGGGCAATGCGGCAATGCTCAAAAAGGAGAACAGCGTTATTCCTGATTTTAAATCGCTAAAGGATATCAGGGTATTGGTGGCCGAAGACTGGGAGCTGAACCAATTTCTTGTACAGTACATACTGGAATCATAGGGCTGCAAGGTGACCATGGTGAATAATGGTAAGGAAGCACTGGATAAAGTGAAATCGGCCGAATTCGACCTGGTGCTTATGGATATTCATATGCCGGAAATGGATGGGATCACCGCTACAAAAAAGATAAGAAAGCTCGGTGAAAGAGACAAAGCGTCCCTGCCCATTATTGCGCTTACTGCAAATGCGCTGAAAACAGACCATTTGCATTACATCGAAGCCGGTATCGACGATTGTGTAACGAAGCCATATACCGAGGATAAACTGTTCCGGGTTATCAGCAAGGTGCTGGGCCATGGTGAGGGTGAAGAGACAAAGGCAGATGCTACTGCGGAAGTCGAAGCTGGGTTTATTGAGCAGCGCAGCCTGCTGTATGACTTGTCTTTCATTAATGAATTTGCAAAAGGCGATACTTCATTCATTAAAAAAATGATCAACGCGTTCCTTGAGTCGATGGTGACGGAGCTGCGGCAAATGATCATCTCAGAGCAGGCCAGAAGATATAGTGAGTTGTCCAGGTCTGCACACAAAATGAAATCGGCTATTGATGGACTGGGGATTGAGGCTTTGAAAATACCGATCCGGGATATTGAAGCGCTCAAAGCTACCCAGGAAGATCATGAGCGTGTTAAGGCGCTTGTGGAGAAAGTAAAGCGAACTTTGGAAGATGTGTTTGTGCAGCTGGAAGGATTTTTGAAATTATAAGTAATCCGGAGCTATACTATGCCGCTAGCGCAAACTGTAAAAAACAATCCAGCCCTCAAAAAATTTGTACACCGTATGCTGGTGCCCAAGGGAGAGGCCAGGCCGCGGCTTTGGGTGCGGCTGTTTCTGAACAGGTTTTATCATACACGTGGCAAAGGCGCTACTGTGAGGCGTTACACCCGGCTGGATGTGCTCCCGTTCAGCCCGTTTCACTTAGGTGCGGGTTCCACTATAGAAGATTTTTCCACCATCAATAATGGCGTTGGCGCTGTGATAATAGGCGACTATAGCCTCATAGGT
Source organism: uncultured Bacteroidota bacterium (assembly GCA_903881585.1). GTDB lineage: Bacteria > Bacteroidota > Bacteroidia > Chitinophagales > Chitinophagaceae > Nemorincola. The sequence goes on from CAIRTW010000353.1 coordinate 33,499, forward strand.
ATGGGCAACGTGATTATAGGTCCTGTGACCGTGGGCAACAATGTGATACTCGCCCAGAACGTAGTAGCCAGTGGCCTTAACCATGAATATAAAGACCCGGTAACCCCCATACACCGCCAGCCGGTAACTACAGCACCCATAGTGATAGAAGACGACTGCTGGATAGCCGCCAATGTGGTAATCACCGCCGGCGTTACTATTGGCAGGCATTGTGTTGTGGCTGCGGGCTCTGTGGTTACGAAAGACATTCCTGCATTCTCCATAGCCGCTGGCAACCCAGCCCGCGTCATCAAGCGCTATGACGAGAGCGCGAAGGAGTGGGTAAGGGTAGGGTAAGCCGCCCGACAAGCAAGTGTGAAAGGTTTGTAGAAAAGTCGCAAAGCCACGAACCTATGTTGTTTTTAGGGATGCCAGGCACGCGTTGAATTATTAGAGTTCTGGCAACGTTTTCTTATACTCATCGAAATTGCCGCCTATAGGCGGCCCCTTTTTCTGCACCAGTCTTTCTGCTCTAGGCAAAGTTCCTTAATTTAGAGCTGATATA
>CAIRTW010000354.1 GCA_903881585.1 uncultured Bacteroidota bacterium
ATACGGTAACTGAACACAGCCAACCCCGATTTTTTAACGTTTGAATTTTAATTTTTATGTCTCGTATAGGTAAGAAACCAGTAGTACTTCCGGCAGGAGTTACAGCAAAAGTATCAGCTGCCAATGAATTCGTTGTTAAAGGACCAAAAGGTGAAATGACTCAGTCTATCGACCGTGATATCACGATCAAGATAGAAGGCGACCAGATCACTGTAGAGCGTCCTACCGACCAGATCCGCCATCGTGCACTTCATGGTTTGTACCGCTCACTGATCGCTAACATGATAACCGGTGTTACTACAGGATTTAAGAGGGAACTGGAGCTTGTAGGTGTGGGTTATCGTGCTGCCGTTACCGGCCAGCAGATAGACCTCGCTCTTGGCTTTTCGCACAATATCATTTTCGAATTGCCTAAAGAAGTAAAGGCTTCTGCTACTGCTGAAAAAGGTCAGAACCCAAGGATCATCCTGGAGTCTAACGACAAACAGCTTTTAGGTGCGGTTGCCGCTAAATTACGCAGCCTGCGCAAACCTGAGCCTTACAAGGGTAAAGGTGTTCGCTACTCTGATGAGATCGTTCGTCGTAAGGCAGGTAAGTCAGCTGGTAAGTAATATCCGGCACCTTCTGAAAGGAAGATAAAGTTGAGAAAATAGAAAGTTCATTAAGATAAATCAGCTCCTGGTTGAGTTCCGCGCAGGCGGGACTGGAGTTAACTCCGGCAGCCACCTTCGACAGGGTGAGCCCGTAAAAAAAAGATACAATGGCACAAGATCCAAAAGTAATCCGCCGTCAGAAGTTACGTTGGCGCATACGTACCAAGCTTCACGGCACTGCCCAGAAGCCAAGGCTTTCTGTATTCCGCAGTAACAAGGATATATACGCGCAGCTCATCAACGATGACAACGGTACTACAATTGCAGCAGCAAACTCACGTGAAAAAGATATCGCAGCGGTTGCCGGCAACAAGGTTGCCAAATCATTGAGCGTTGGTAAGTCTATAGCTCAGAAGGCATTGGCACTCGGTATCACCGGCTGCATATTTGATCGTGGTGGTTACCTGTATCATGGTCGTGTAAAGTCAGTTGCTGACGGTGCACGCGAAGGAGGTTTGAAATTCTAAATTGATTAGTTAATAATAGAGATATATGTCGAAGACACCAATCAGTCGTATTAAAGGTGGAGACCTGGAACTGCATGAAAAAGTGGTAGCTATCAACCGCGTTGTGAAAACAACGAAAGGTGGCCGTGCATTCAGCTTTTCCGCACTCGTAGTAGTAGGCAACGGGGCCGGAGTAGTAGGCCACGGGCTTGGTAAAGCGAAAGAAGTACAGGAAGCTATCACCAAAGGTATTGATGATGCTAAGAAGAATCTTATCAAAGTGCCGGTAATGCATGGTACCATACCTCACGAGCAACTCGCCAAAGAAGGCGCTGCTAAGGTAATGATCCGCCCTGCTGCACATGGTACTGGTGTTATAGCAGGAGGCAGTATGCGTGCTGTGCTTGAAGCGGCCGGCATCACCGACGTTCTTTCTAAGTCGCTGGGTTCTGCTAACCCGCACAACGTGGTAAAGGCTACCTTCAGCGCACTGGCTCAGCTCCGCGAGCCGATCGCGGTTGCAAAACAGCGCAACATCAGCCTGAAGAAAGTGTTTAACGGGTAGTCCGTAAAGGAATTAGGAATTGGGGATTTGTAGTCAGTAATGCGCTCACCCCATGATTTTTGAATTTTTACTTTTGAATTTTGAATTTTATGTCTAAGATAAAGATAACACAGGTAAAAAGCGGTATTGACCGTATGGAGCGCCAGAAGCGTACGCTGAAAGCGCTGGGTCTGCGCAGGCTGCATGCTACAGTAGAAGTAGAGGGAACTCCGCAGATACTTGGAATGGTAAAGGCTGTACACCACCTGGTAACAGTTGAAGAAGAAGTTGGTGGCGTTTACAAGACGATCTCTGCAATTTCTTTACAGGAAGGCATCAACAAAGGCGCTGCGAAATAAGCAGTATTTTTTTAACTGATTTGCGAGCGGTTATACATTCCGCGCAAGTTCAAAAATTGTAAGACAATGCAACTGCACAATCTGAAACCTGCTGAAGGTTCAACAAAAAAAGGAAAACGTATAGGTCGTGGTGAAGGTAGCGGCCATGGTGGTACAGCTACGAAAGGTACAAAGGGCCAGCAGGCACGTACCGGTTACCAGTCTAAAAGGGGCCATGAAGGCGGCCAGATGCCAATTCAGCGTCGTATGCCAAAGCGTGGATTTATCAATCCATTCCGCGTAGAGTACAAAGTATTCAACCTGGGCCAGCTGGACTTCCTCATTGAGAAATATAATCTACCGGAATTTACACCAGATATCCTCTATGTAAATGGCCTGATAAACCGTACCGATCTGGTGAAGATACTCGGTAACGGAGAGCTCAAAGCCAAGATACCATTCAAGGTGAACGGCGCAAGCGCTAAAGCCAAAGAAGCTATCACCGCTGCGGGAAGCACAATAGAGATTCTTTAACATAACAAGGCGCATTTTTTGGTAGAATGCGTCTTTTATCGTTTATTCGCATTTCATTTTTGAACAACAATAGTTACTGTGAAGAAATTTATTGATAAGCTTAAAAATATCTGGAGCATAGAAGAGCTTCGTAAGCGTATACTTTATACAATTGTTCTTGTATTTGTGTACCGCGTTGGCTGTTATATCGCTTTGCCAGGTATCAACCCTACCCGTCTCGCCGACAATAGCGGCCCAGGCGGCATCCTTGGTATACTCAACATGTTTGCGGGTGGTGCGTTCAGTCGTGCTTCCATCTTCGCGCTGGGTGTTATGCCATATATCTCTGCTTCTATCTTTATGCAGCTGGCCGGTATCGTTATACCACAAGTGGCTAAGTTACAGAAAGAAGATAGCGGCCGTCGCAAGATCAATTCTTACACACGTTATCTCACAGTAGTAGTTACGATGTTCCAGGCTGCAGCTTATGTTGCTTACCTTAGCTCTCCTACTTATGCGGCCGCGCTTGCACCAGATTATAACCCGTTGATGTTCAAGATATCTACGATGTTTGTACTTACTGCAGGCACATTGTTTGTAATGTGGATGGGTGAAAAGATCACGGATCGTGGTATTGGTAATGGTACTTCTCTTATCATCATGGTTGGTATCCTTGCACGTTTCCCTCACTCTATCATTGAGGAGTTGGGCAACAAGAACACCACAGGTGGTGGCGGATTGCTGATATTCCTTATTGAAATAGCCATCTTTATCGCAGTTATCATTGGCCTTATCCTGCTCACACAAGGTGTGCGTAAGATACCACTGAACTATGCCCGCCGCATCATCGGCAGTACTAATGCCGCCAAAGATGTATCCGGCTCACGCGATTTCATCCCTTTGAAAGTGAACTCTGCTGGTGTAATGCCGATCATCTTTGCCCAGGCTATGATGTTCATACCGACCATCTTTACCGGCTTTGCTACTAATGAGAAAGCTGCAGGATTTGTACACGCCCTGTCTGATAACCGCTCACTGTGGTATAACCTGATCTATGCCATAATGGTGATCGCGTTCACTTACTTCTATACCGCTCTTATCTTCAACCCAACAGAAATGGCTGATAACCTGAAGCGTAACAACAGCTTCATACCAGGTGTGAAACCAGGTGAGGATACTGCCAACTATATTGCAACCATCATGGACCGCATTACGCTTCCAGGCGCTGTATTCCTTGCTGTTGCAGGTATACTTCCGGGTATTGCAACTTTACTGGGTGTTACCAGCGGTTTCGCTTCGTTCTTCGGTGGTACTTCAATGCTGATCGGCGTGGGTGTTATCCTTGATACACTGCAGCAAGTAGAGAGCTACCTGCTTATGAACCACTATGATGGCCTGATGAAGACCGGCCGTATTACAGGCCGTGCTGCAACTCCAAGCAGGGCATCTGCATAGGTTGATACGTTAAAAAGTTAAAAAAAGGGTAGGAGGTTGATGTTTGAGGGAAGTGCAGTAATTTTGTTGCTCCTTTTTTAAATTTTTGACTTTTGACTTTTGAATTAGCATGATACATATACGCAGCTACCAGGAAATAGA
>CAIRTW010000355.1 GCA_903881585.1 uncultured Bacteroidota bacterium
CTCAACATTCCGGGATGGGCGACTTGTGCCTATTTCGATTTGCTGAATAAGACCATCTATGCGATAACATTTTAGTATGCACTTTCTTAATCCCTTTTCCTCTTTGGCAAGCCGGGTACACAACATTTCCAATAATTTCTTTAGCGCAATTTCAATGCCTGTTGCTGTCCTTATTGGTTCAAGGCTGGGTAAGCGTTCCTGATAGGGTTCTACAGGCTGTATTGGTTGAATAACTTCGTATTCTTGGCCAAATGCCTGATCTAACCTTGTAAGTATAGATTGCCCGAAACGCCTGCGGAGCGCCTTTCGCGGCATGTTCATAAAACTTTGGATTTGATAAAGCCCCAATTTTTCAAGACGTTCTAAGATAGAGGCTTCAAGGCGTAGTGCTGCTGGTGGTAATAGCATCAGTGCTTCCAATTGATTGCATGGCTCAACTATTGGTGAAATCTTACCGAAGCGTGAAATAGCCCATGCAGCCCCAATCGTATCTGCTATTGCAAGCCTGATATCATATCCAAAGCCTTTCAGCTTAGTAATTATGTCCTTTAGATACGGCTTTTCACCACCCCATAGATGCGAACAGCCGCTTACATCAAGAATTAAGCCGTCTGGCTCGTCAATTGAAACCACTGGTGTATAACGTAAGCACCATTCCGCAAGCGCATTGAGCAATTTAACCGCTTCGCCCGGCTTATCGTCAAATACTTGCAGCGTAGGTAAAATTGCCCGGCAATCCGCAACGACCATATTCGTATCAATTCCTTTGGCTTGTGCTTCTGTATTAGCCGCTTTTATTATCATTCGCCCACGTTCAGGCACAGCCATTACAAACGGCATGTTTTTTAAATCCGGCTGGCGACGTATCATTCTATCCGTTTTTAAATGACGGAACCATATAGCAATGTATCTGTGCATTTATCCCGCTTTGCGTTTTTGAATTTGTGTAATAGAGAGCGGCTGGCGGATAATGTGTTCAAATTGACCCTCTGACCATTCAACCTGCCATGCACCGGGCTTGCCGTTTCTTACTTTAACCAACTGTACATTCCATCGAGGAAACCCCATCCCCGGCATGTCGCTAATCTCACTTGTAAGTGGTGTGATTTTCCAGCGGGAAACACATGCTGTAACATTTTCACTGGAACTGTAACGGTGTATAAAGCCCGTAACCCTACTTTGCTCTACTGCAAGTTGCAGCCGTCTTGATTCAGTAAAACTTAATTCGCCTAATTCACCAATAACAGCGGACAATACACTGCACTTTAACGCCTCCTCAATTGCCCATAGCACCTCTTTTTGCCGCCATAGGTCTATGAAAATAATGCGCTCAGGTTCTATGCCGAATACATTCAGCGCAGGTGGGAAAAGTGTCCGTTTGTTACTTACCCATACTGCTGTGCCTCTTTTTATCAATTGGCTAACCAGCCCGGCCATGAACCCATTAGTTGCTGCTGCATCCTCTTTTGCATTACTAATGAACTCATGTACAGCCCCTAAAGGGAATGTTTGGTCAGGGAATGCTTTTTCCACTTCCCATAGGCCAATATTCAGGTTTTGTCCGGATACTTTTTTTAGCCTTTGCATGGAAAGCACCTCCCTTTGTAGTTGCTGTATAAGTGTATTTTTGGCGGAAGGCTGCATGTTTTTGTCAAATTATTTGTCCAAAAGTATGCCATTGGAATATGAACTGCCAAATATTGTGGATAAATTGTTTGTCACTCCTGTTTTTATGACAAATTTATTTGCCGATTAATGACATGCTAATCTCATTACACCTACTAATATGTCGGCGTTGGAGATAAATGTAGAAAAAATCCAACCCAGAGCCAGAAGCACCCAATGCAAACAACTTACCCTGGAAAACGAATGGGAAAATACCCTGTTCGCTTAAATCATCTGGATTTCTTTTCTTGAATTACAAAGGCAGATTACAGTAAAATCAATGCCTTCAAGACTCCTTTTGACTAAATTTGGAAAAGTTCCGTATCAGTGTGAGGAAACATTTATTAAAGTTGGAAAAGGAAACATTGGAAAACTTAAAGGACAATAATAAAATAAACCTAAAGAAATACTTATTTAAAGAAAGAGAATTAAAAAAAAATATTGTTGACATTGAACTTTTACTTAAAGATACAATCTTTGAAAGTTGGGGCTCGTTTTGAGTGTATTTTTATGGCAGTAATTTCTTCAATGTATATATTTTATAAAAGAAATCTCTTATTTGCTTCGAAGTTTTGTCTGTCTCGGGCACAAAAGCATCATAACGGAGAGCAGCTGATCGAAGCTGGTCCCCGTTTTTCTTTTGCATCTCCTTACTGTAAACCGAAATAGACCTAATATTGCCCTTTACTCGCTGAAAAACCATATGCATGTTATGAGACCAGATTCAGTAATAACCATAGATCCCGGGGCGGGGGAGGCACTGTCTGTAGCCGGTGGTGCATACCGTATATTGCTCACAAGTGCACAAACTAACGGCGCATGTGCTATCATAGAAATGAATGTACCCCCGAATGGTGGTCCCGGTCCACATGCCCATAAGGATATACAGGAGTCTTTTTACGTGCTGGAGGGCGAGGTAGTGATAAGGTCTGAGACACAAACATATACAGCACGTAAAGGCGCGTTTGTCAATATTCCTTTTGGGGGAGCTATACATAATTTCAAGAATGAATCCGCTGAGATGGCCCGCCTGTTGTGCATCGTATCGCCTGCGGGTATGGATGAAATGTTTCGCGAGATAAGCAGGCCTGCAACTGCCGGGACTCTTCTGCCACCTCCTTCCCCTCCGACTCCTGAGCTAATAGCACAAATGAAAAAAATGGGAGAAAAATATGGCCAGGAATTTTTCCCACCTGACTATTTTAAGAAATAATATTGTGCGAATGTTTACTGGAACAACAAAGAGATACGGGCTCGCACAGTTTCAGCCGGGAGTCTCGGAAGGCTGCTACCCGGTGCTCGCAGAAGATGGCCGCTTTATATGCCTCCTTTTTACTATCTTGTATGGCTAAAATTGCCACGGATGTCTATTGTGCGGTTTTAAAACAACAATAGGCAATCACCGCGCGTTATGTATATATGAGAAAAGCTGCACCTAATTACGTTCTATTTTTCCCTTTTCTGGCGATTTTTTTCTTTTCGCTGCCAGTACAGGTTACCGCGCAACGGACAAGGAATGAGCATGTTGTTAGGTTAAAGAACAGCATTATCAATCCTGCGCCAAATGCCCGGCAGTGGCTGGACAGTATGGCGCATATTTCTGTAAGCAGAGAGCCGGTGCAGGTAATGATTCATTTTCCTGATCTGGTTACCGATAGGCAGAAAGAAGAGCTGAAGGCAAATGGCATCACCTTGTTTGAATATGTTCCTGAGAATACATACTACGCTTTGGTTCAGTTTCCGCTGAATAATGAAAATGTCCTGGCGCTGCCGCTTCATAGCTTTATTAACACCCGGCCCGAATGGAAAGCGGACGACATTATCTGGAAGCAGGCAAATGGCGGGTTGGCATCCATAAATGCAATGGTCTCTTTTTATCCCGGTATTAACACTCAGGATATAAAACAGTTTATAGGTGCTATAGGTGGACAAATAACAACTGGTCCGCTGGAGCGATACGGGTCATACAAGGTTACTGTTGCAGCAGTTAAGCTGCATGCCCTTGCCGAATGGTACGGTGTGCGCTATATAAGCCCGCTTACTAAGATAGTGCCGCTGGACAATCAGTCGATGCCAGCCGTAAAGGGTAACGTTGCCCGTGGGCCCATCGCTTATGGTGGCTACGGTTTGCTGGGCGACAGTGTAACTGTTGGTGTTGGCGATGAATCATCGGGCATCTACCATGCTGACCTTAAAGACCGGATCACGAACTTCAATCCGGCGCCAAATGCGCACCACGGCGAGTTTGTAAACGGTATTGTGGGCAGCGCAGCAAATCTCGATCCGCTGGCGACAACTACTACGCCGCATGTGCTGCTGGTAGATCACTTGTTCGACCTTATCCTGCCGGCAACCGGGGCTATGCTGCATGACTACAACATGACCATCACCAATAACTCTTACGAGGTGATTGCCGGTGATTGCGGTTATGCCGGCACTTACGATGCCTATGCACAGTTGCTGGATACACTTGCCATTGAGTATCCGCAGGTGCTGCATGTATTTGCATCCGGCAACGATGGTTATTTGACTTGCGGTACATTTCCAAACGGCTTCGGTACAGTTGGCGGCGGATATCAGCCAGCCAAAAATTCTATCGATGTCGGTAGTATCACTGATTATCTGTACGAAGCGTCCGACGAATCCCGCGGCCCGGTTAAAGATGGCCGCCTGAAACCGGATATGGTAGCTATCGGGCTTGGGTCGTACTCGTGCATAGGCATAGACCAGTATGAGTGGTCTGCCGGAACCAGTATGGCGGCTCCGCAAGTTGCAGGTGGGCTGGCAGCGCTCACCCAACGCTATAAGCAGTTAAATTCCGGCTCCCAGCCCCGCGCCGATCTGTTAAAGGCAATCGTGCTCGATGGCGCTCTGGATCTGGGAAATCCCGGCCCGGACTTCAGCTATGGTTTTGGCGCTTTAGACCTTTATCGTTCTCTGCAGATGATAGACAACGGCCACTTTTTTACCGCTTCAATGTTTAATGGTGGAACGCAAACGGCTAATATCACTATTCCTGCAAATACCGGCCAGGTGAAAATAATGCTCTACTGGAATGATGTACCGGCAAGCCCTGCCGCTGCCGTTGCGCTGGTCAATGATCTTGATCTTACGGTCACTGATCCTTCATTCGGCCAGCACCTTCCCCTTGTGCTCGACCCCACACCTGCCAACGTAAACAACAATGCCACAGAGCAGGCAGACCACCTGAATAATGCAGAGCAGGTAGTCATTACCAACCCGCCTGCCGGCACATATACCATTAATGTAAAGGGCTTCAACATTCCGCAGGGGCCGCAGCAATATGTTGTTGCCTACGATGTGGTGCCTGTAAATATCCACCTTACATTTCCTATTGGCGGCGAGCAATTGCCCAACGACAGTCTCCGTATTTTTTGGGAAGCAGGCTCCGACGGGAATTCTTTTACCGTTGAGTTTTCACCGGACAATGGTGCCAGTTGGCTGCCGGTGTCCAACACCGTTGCCCCCGAAGTGCGCCATTGTGACTTCTTGCTGAGCGGTTACAATACCGGCAATTGCCTGGTTCGCGTATCCCGCAATGGCACTACAGATGTTGTTACTTCGGGCCGGTTTGCGGTAAGCACCCAGCCGGTGGCGGCGCTCGATACTTCGCAGTGTCCCGGCTATGTGAACATCCACTGGTCGCCCGTACCCAATGCCGTGAAGTATGTGCTGCTTAAAAAGAGTGGATTTTATATGCAGGTGGTTGACTCAGTAACTACAGATACTGCCTACTCGTTTGGGAATATGCCACTGGATGAGCAATCTTATGTAGCGGTTCAGCCGGTGATAAATGGGTTGCCCGGATACCGCAGTGTGGCAGTAAGCGCGTTGGCAAATTCAGGTAATTGCACGAAGCCTGTATCTTCCGGCGATCTGATGATAGTACAGGTACTGGCACCGGTAAGCGGGCGAATGCACACCAGTAACCAGTTTGGCGCTACTACTGCTTTGCAGGTCAATATAAGGGACTTGTACAGCGCCAGCTGCGCTGATTATTCGTTATCTTACCAAGTGAATTCCGGCCCATGGCAAACATTGATCAATCCGGGCGCTATTCCGGCTAATGGTGTTATTACAATTGGTGTTCCCGGATTGTCTTTTACCGATACAGGCACCTACCACATTAATGTGGCAGTTCACAACCTTGCCCTCATCGATCCGCAACCGGACAACGACTCTGCATCATTTACGATCGTAAATATTCCCAATGATACACTGAATCTTGCAACACCATTTACCGATGATTTTGAAAACATGCCGAAATTCTCTGTGAGCTATGACTCTGTCGGTGTTTCACCAAACGGCCACTGGGATTACTTCAATGCCGATGATTCCGGTAGGATAAGGTCTTTTGTGGATGACGACATAACGATCAGCGGTTCCCGCTCCATAAGTCTGGATGAAAACCAGAGTGTAATAAATGGCAGCCGCAATACTTTTGTCGGTACGTTTAACCTGGCCAATTATGACACAGCGACAAAAGAGGTCCGGCTCGATTTCGACTACAGGCTTCATGGCGCGCCCAAATCACCAACTGGCAATCTTGTAACCGCGCGTGGAAATGATGTGGCAGCATGGACTCTTCTCTACGCCTATGATAGGTCTGTTTATCCGGGGGCGGTGACTCATGTGCAGTCGCTGTCATTGACAGATGTAGTCCGGCACAGCGGCCATAATTTTTCCACAAGCACACAGGTCTCTTTTGGGCAAAGCGATACATCGCTTATTGCTGCTGCCGATTATGGAAACGGCATGACGTTCGATAATTTCAGGCTATACACGGTGACCAATGATGTGGGGCTGGTAAAGATCGTTACACCACTCGCTAACAATTGCGGGCTCTCATCATCAGCGCCGCTCACCGTGCAGGTAAACAACGGTGTTAACTACCCGCTGAATAATGTGCAGCTGTTTTATAGTATGGATGGCGGAGCTGTATTTTCCGGCACCATAGATGTGATACCGGCAAAAGACACAGTAAACTTTACTTTTGCGCAGCAGCTGAGTATTGCTCCGGGTTCCACGCACGTACTCAGAGTATGGCTCAGTGAGGCAGGGGATAGCTATGCACCGAATGACAGCATTCTAAATTACAGCTTCCGCAACAGCAATATTGTCAGTGCTTTTCCATATCTCGAAAATTTTGAGTCCGGTGATGGCGGCTATTTCAGTGCAGGTATTAAAAATTCGTGGCAGTATGGCACTCCTGCTTCGCCCAAAATTCATAGGGCGGCAAGTGGTGTCAAAGCGTGGAAGACAAACCTCACCGGCAATTACAGTAACCTCGAAACATCTTATCTCTATTCTCCGTGCTTCGATATTTCCCAGCTTATAAATCCCATGCTCAGCTTCAGCGCGGCAATGGACATTGAGAATTGCGGCGCCACGCTCTGCGACCAGGCCTATATAGAATATACATTCGATGGCTCGTCATGGACGAAACTAGGCGCTTCCGGCCTGGGCACTAACTGGTACGATTCCACTTTTGATATCTGGAACACCGAAGGGTTCACCCGCTGGCATGTAGCTTCTATTCCGCTGCCGCAGCCGCCCATAGGGCAAACCATCCATTTCCGTTTTGTACTTGCTTCCGACCCTGGCGCCACCTTTGAAGGAATCGCAATAGACGATATTCATATTTATGATCTCTATTACCCCATACTGCCGGCTGCAAGCGTCGCTACCGTTACCCAAAGCCTGGACCCCAATGCCTGGCAAAACTATTTGCAAACCAATCAGCTGCTCGCCTCTGTGCAGCCGGCTAACGAGAGCCTTAATGACGTTGCCGTAACACTGTATGCCCATGATACTGTGAGCAATCCCGGTGCCACGCAATATACCTTTCCCCGGAGCTATACTATAAAAGCCCCTAAATCCCAGGCAGACAGTGTTGGTATCCGCTTATATCTTTTAGACAGCGAGGTAGTGAATGTGCTGAACGATACCACCTGCCCTTCCTGCTCACGGATACAGGATGCCTACTCGCTGGGCATCACCCAATATGATAACAGCAACCACGATGCGGAAAATGGCTCGCTGGCTGATGATACGGGCGGAGTGTTTACTTACTATCCGTACCGCTCGGTAAAATGGGTGCCTTACGACAAAGGCTATTATGCAGAGATCACTTCAAAGCCTTTTTCAGAATACTGGTTTAATGACGGCGGCCCTACAGGCAACTTTCCGGCCGGCACAGACTATCTGAATTTTGTAGCCTTCAAAAATGGCCAGGTAGTGACCACCTACTGGCACTCGCTTATTGATACCGCTGTGAATACATACATGCTCCAACGCTCTGCCGACAGCATTAATTATACAACGATCTTAGATACCGCAGCATTGCACAACAACCCCGGCGAATATACCTTCAACGACCCGGAGACGCTCACTTCTTCCGATGTGCGCTATTACAGGTTGCAATGGACAATGAATGGCAGGGGCAACGTTTATTACTCGCCGGTGCGCAAAGTCAGCAATGCAGATTCTGCAAATAATCTCGTGACACTATATGCCGAACCGGTAGGCCATCGCAGCGCACTGGTGATATGGACGTCCTATATAGATGGTATGGTAAACCATTACGTCCTGGAGCGAGCGATCGAAAACAATCCGTACACAACGGTTGACAACACGCCCGCATTAAACCACTATGGCCAGCAATACAACTTCACAGACCAGCCGGCGGCGGCTATTTCCAACGGCGCCCAGGTGCATTACCGGCTTACAGCCGTTCTTCAGAATGGCACTACTGTTGTATTACCCATCAGGACGATAACATGGGACAACGGCAACTCAGTTGTAAATATTTACCCCAATCCGAACTTCGATGGCAATTTCACAGTGCAGTGGCATGCCGATGCCGGAACGGTGCTGAGGATAGACATTTTCGACGCCTCGGGCAGGAGCAATTATTCAGCAACTGCTACAGCAACCCAATGGAATAACGGTACTACGTTTCAAACGTCGAACCATGCCAAGGGAATTTATTTTGTTCGTATAGATATTGGCGGGCAGAGATATACGGCTAAGTTGGTTTATGATTAATTGTTCCGGATTTAGGCGAGACAGACTGGTAAGGATACTTTTTTAAGTTCCGGTAATATTTTGCACAAGCGAAAAATAGCCGATATTTAGGGCTTCTACGAACAAACCTGTTGCAAAAATCAAAAACTCAATATACTTTTAGACATTAAAGTGAATTAATAATGGAGAATCTGCTTGGACTTGGTGTATTTGGGACTTTTGGTCAACCTCATGGTTACCAGCAAGCATTCAATTTCGACGTTGAGTTTAGCAAAAGCCTCGATCTTGACCACGAGGAAATTTCGCTTTTCCCGGGAGCCGAACTATACAGTGTAAAGAGGGAGTTTGTAAATGGCGTTTATTCCATAGCCTTTTGCCTGTACTCCTATGCCAGGGAAATGAATGCTAACAGGAATGGCACCTTTATAGGCTCCACTATTGTGTTGCAGCAGGTATATGTGGACCCCAATACCATTTATAAGCTGCTTCGGGAGCTGCATGATGATATCATCAACAATGCACAGAATCTGAGCAATAATACTATCCAGGTGAGGCAGGCCGTAAACCTTAATGTAAAAGAGCCCGCCCAGTTCCAGACGGTGAAATTCAATACAAAAACTATTGAGAATACGCCTTACTACAGTACTAAGGTAAATCCGCAAAAGAAATTTTTCATCCATCCAGGAAGTGTGGACAACACTCCGCAGGTGGTTCGTTTTTTCGATGAAGCGCTCAAAAGTTATAAGGATGCGGAAACGCTTTACTTTTCGTTCAGCGATAAAATATTCCACTATGTAAATAAAAAAGGCGCGATCAAAGTTATTGAATGGGAAGACTTTACCAGTTACCTGGATGGCAGCCCACGACCTCCTGAGCCGGTGAGCAGTATGCCCAAAGCCGCGCCAACCATACAGGAAAAGGCCGTACAGGCCCCATTTGTGCCGCCAGCAAGTACAGTGCCCATGCCGTCTGCTGTAAGTGCTACTGTGCCGCTCGATGAAGCAAACCGCGAAGAGTTGCAGAAAATGGTCGATGAATACGACAAACTCATTGACTACTCAAAGCAAATGCGCGATAAGCTGGACAGCCTTTTGTTGAAAGGCCAGCCAGCCCCGGCCACAACAGGAAATTCAGCTCAGGCACCTCCGGCGCCGGTTACTATTCCAACTCCGGCTCCAGTACCGGAACCAAAACCAATACCTGTCCCGGAGCCGCAACCAGCTCCGATACAGGAACCCAAACCAGTGCCTGTATCTGAGCCCAAACCTGCTCCCGTTCCAGAACCGGAACCCAAGCCAGCACCCGCTCCAGTACCAATACCAGAACCACTTCCTGTACAAAAGCCCGCGCCGGAACCAGTACCTGCTCCAACACCAGCACCACCGCAGGAACCAGCCCCTGCTCCCAAGCCCGCGCCGCCGGTGCCACCCGTAGTGCCTAAACCGGAACCTGCTCCTAAACCAGCGCCTCCGTTACCTAAGCCCGAGCCTGCTCCTAAGCCTGTGCCGCCTCCTGCGCCAAAGCCCGAGCCTGCTCCCAGTCCTAAACCAGCACCCAAACCTCAGCCAGCGCCAGCTCCTAAACCTGCGCCGCCGCCGCCAAAGCCCGCTCCTCCTGTGGCCCCGCAGCCTCAGTATAGTGCAGCAAAGAAAGAGCCGGTGGTAGAAGAAATGGACGATGAACCAACACCTTTTTATAAAAAGAAAGGGGTGATCATTGGTGTTCTGTTAATTTTAGTGGTAGGAGCCGTGGGCGCATTTCTTTACAAGAAAAACAGTTCCAAACAAACCGAAACATGGGCTGCCAGCACTACCGACAGCCTGAGCATGCCGCTGTCTCACGACAATAGCACTGCACATACTGCCCCCGCCACAACAGAGGCGGCGCACCCGCAGGAAACGGCTGCTCCACAAACACAAACTGCTCCTGCTCCTGCACCCGTACCTGAAACGGCAGAGGAAAAACCCGCTAAAAAGCCTGCTGCGAAAGAACATGTGGATGTGAAGGAAACAAAGCCCAAAGCAGCCAGTGAAACACCAAAACCGGCTGAGGAAGAACAGGCAGCGCCACATGGTAAAACACTTAGCCCGGCGCCAAACGGCGAGCTGGGCCAAAGCGAAGTGGATGACCTTAACCAGTTTGGGATCAAAAATATGTTCCTCTCTGAGCTGACGGCAATGATCATGCAGAAATTCCCAAGCGTGGGCAATGTTTACCAGCACCAGGCCAAAGACTATGCAGTATTGCTCATGCAGGTCAATAAGGGTTGTTTTAAAAAGACAGCAACCGGCTATATCTGTATTTCAGATGGCCTGCACCACATACCGCTGCATAAATAACCCGGTAATAGCATATCCCGGAATATAGCTGATTTCGCCAAACTTGGCGGATACCTCTTTTATATTCACTAATTTTGCAGCTTTCTAAATACACATCATGGGATTATTTGATAAACTCTTTAAGCGTAATAAAGAACAGCAGGAACAAAAAGAAACGCTGGACGAAGGGTTAAAGAAAACGAAAGAAGGTTTTTTCTCCAAGCTCACCAAGGCTATTGCCGGAAAAGACAAGGTTGATGAAGAAGTGCTGGACAGTGTGGAAGATGCACTGGTAGGCGCTGATGTGGGCGTAGATACTACCGTAGCCATCATAGACCGCATTGAGGCCCGCGTGGCAAAGGACAAATACATAGGCACCTCGCAGCTCAACCGCATATTGCAGGAGGAGATCATGAGCATGCTCACACAGGCTCCTTCTAATAAATTTGCGACTTTCGATGTTCCCGCTGGGAAAAAACCATATGTGATACTGGTAGTAGGCGTGAACGGAGTAGGGAAGACCACTACCATCGGCAAGCTGGCTTATAACTTTAAGAAAGCAGGAAAGAGTGTAGTGCTCGGCGCCGCTGATACTTTCCGTGCAGCCGCGGTTGACCAGCTCACTATATGGAGCGAGCGGGTAGGGGTGCCGATCGTAAAAAAAGAAATGGGCAGCGACCCAAGTTCAGTGGCTTTCGATACCGTGGCAAGCGGCATGGCCCGTGAGGCCGATGTAGTGATCATAGACACAGCTGGCAGGTTGCACAACAAAGCCTACCTCATGGATGAACTCGGCAAGATACACCGTGTAATAAAGAAGAAAATGCCCGATGCCCCGCACGAAGTGCTGCTGGTACTTGATGGCAGCACCGGCCAGAACGCCATAGAACAAGCCAAACACTTCACCGCTGCCACCGATGTCACGGCCATAGCCATCACCAAGCTCGATGGCACAGCCAAGGGTGGGGTAGTATTGGCAATAGCCAACCAGTTCAGGATACCAGTCAAATATATTGGCGTAGGCGAAAAAATGGAGGATCTCCAGATATTCAATAAGGAAGAATTTGTCGATAGTTTGTTTAGCCTGGAGAAGTAGCTGAATACTTATTTGTCCGTAAAGAGAAGCCTTGCGAAGGTGCTTTTCCTCGCACATCTGGAAACATACACTTGCCCGGTTACGGCCTTTTTTGGGGTAAATGTTATCTTTTTGGGGGTAGATATACGCTTCCGGTTTTGTCTTTTTTCTAAAAATTTCACCAAAACAATGTTGTTATTAACTCGTTAAACCGGTATTGTTATGACGTTCATTTTTGGCTATACACCCCAAAAGTGTTAATATTATAGCCCTCCATTTTTCGGGGGTAATTTCATGCAATTACGGCACTATAATTGCATGTGTATATTATTGTTTTAAACGAACTTAGATGAAAAAAGTATTCTACTGCCTTATTCTTATTCCGGCCCTGTTTTTTGTATGGAATAATGCTCGTTCCCAGACCTTTACTTTTACTTGCCCAACTACCACTACCACGTGGACAGTACCCGCTGGTGTGACAAGTATTTTGGTTGATGTGCAAGGTGCGTCCGGCGGTACAGCCGGAACCGGGCTTGGCGCGACTACACCAGGCAAAGGCGGACGTACTCAAGCTACATTAGCAGTAGTGCCCGGACAAATATTGAATATTTATGTCGGCGGAGCTGGAGGCAATGGTAACCTTTTCGGTGCAGTTGGAGGGTTTAACGGAGGTGGCAGCACTTCCGGTTATGGAACATGGGGCGGTGGCGGAGGTGGTGGCGCATCGGATATCAGGATCGGTGGTGTTGCGTTAGCAAACAGGGTTATAGTTGGTGCCGGAGGCGGTGGCGCGGGATATGACGGAGGAGGATGTACAGGAGATCAGCCTGGTGGCGATGGCGGTGGACTTACGGGTGGAACTGTTACAACTTGTGTTGGTTATATTCTGGGGCTCGGATACAGTAGCGTTATTTTGTCCGGTGGAGGTACTCAGGTAGGTGGCGGAGTTGGAGGTGCATTAACAGGCGGCTTTTATCCAGCCGGTTCTGCCGGCGTTTTGGGAATTGGTGGAAAAAATAATAATGGCGGCGGTATTGGCGGTGGCGGCGGCGGCGGCTACTATGGCGGCGGTGGTGGCTGCTGGATGGGCGGCGGCGGCGGTTCGTCATATACTGATCCTGTCCTTGCAACCGCGACAACCCTTACATCTGGTTTTAATACCGGTTGCGGCAAAGTAGTTATCACCGTCACTTGCGTTGCAGGTACAATAACGGGCACTGGCGCCATTTGTGTGGGCGGCTTTACGCCACTCACTGATGCCACAACAGGTGGCACATGGAGCAGCAGCGCTGCTGGCGTTGCTACAGTGAGTGCCACAGGTGTGGTTCACGGTTTAACTCCGGGTACGGCTACTATTAGCTATACAATGCCGGCGGGCTGCTTTGCTACCTCAGTTGTTACGGTGGCTACAACTCCTATTACGGGCGCTACTTCCATTTGTGCAGGCAG
>CAIRTW010000356.1 GCA_903881585.1 uncultured Bacteroidota bacterium
AACCGAGTTGGCACCTGAAGTAGCATAAGTAATAGTATAAGTACCCGGCACTAAAGTTGTTGAAGTGACCGTACCTGTAATACCTGACCCCTTACAAGAAAATGCAGGATCAGAAAGGGTAAAACTGCTCACATTAGGACCAGTAACAGTAACGTTCACGGTTGTCAGGGCAGTTGTAGAACCCCCACTTTCCTGTACTTGTATAACGAATACATCAGTACCTACGTAGTTCGAATTAGATGTGTAAGTGACACCCGTTGGCGAAACGCTTGTACCGGCAGCAGCTGTAGTCGGTAAACCACCCAGTGTACCATGAGTAGGAGAAGTAACAACAGACCATGTATCTGTACCTGTACCGCCACTTGCCGTTAACTTAGAATTGATAGATGTTGCTCCAAGATTTTCGCACTGAGATAAAGTTTGAGAAGAACCGTTATCATATAAAATGCCTGTAACCGTGAATGGAAAATCAAAACTTATCCCTCCGTCACTAGTTGCCGTATAGGTCGTACATGGATCAAGAGTGGTACCTGCAAAATTAAAACGACAACGAATTCTTAAATTTGTTGTTCCGCTTACTGCTGTACTTGGCACTACAAAACTTCCTGTAAGAACAGCGCATGCACCAGCTATACCTGGTTCAGCATACACTTCTTCGCTAGTTTGAAAAACAAAATCATCATTCCAGTCAATCCAAATAGCATATCCTTCTGCCCAAGAACAATTGTTTGTGATCGAAAAACTAACGGTTGACCCTACATTGGCAGAACATGACAATCCAGGTCCGGAAAAAGAAGCGTCGCCGTTCGCATCACCAACGCATGTTGCCCCAGGATTATGATTAATATTGGCGGTGCCCCCGCTTGTGGAAAAAGACGAATATTGATCTCCATAAACAGAGCAAGAATTATGTGTGCTAGGCACACAATAAGTCTGCGCACTCCCCCGCACGCCACACAACAACACACCGGCCAGTAACACCGTTCGCACAAAGGCTCCGCTCTTAGCAGTTTTCAAGGCAGTAAACAGTGAAGTGTAAAGTTTTCCTATTCTCATAATCTGTGCTTTAGAATATAAATTTGAAACCTGTTTTTTATCGTTTAAAAAAATGTAAAAGACTGCAAAACAGTCACGGGTTTCCGCAACGGTTTTAACATAACCATACAATTTTGGGACTAAGATAGATTTTTCGATTGTAAAATCATAGGATTATTGCTTTTTTTTATCCATTTCAGCCCGGGATGTGACATATTTTTTACGCTATTATGCAAAATGAGCGTTATAGCTCTACAATTATTCTTTTTACACATATATTTTTTGACTTTTTCGGGTCTGAAACATACGCAGCAAGCCCAACAAATGTTTCCACTCTATTTTGGCTATTTTTGCCGCTCATTCGTACCAAATGGCCACACACACAGCAAAGTATACATCTCTACCGGCAAGGTTAATCAGCCTTTTCATTTTAGCAGTGGTTTTAACCACCGGTTGCAAAAACGACAGCGCACCTGATGTTTCCAACATTAAGGTAGATCTGAAAACTTACCGCTTTGATCTTGACCTATACGCGATCGACACCAACCATGTGGCAGAAGGACTGCAAAAATTATTGGCTAAGTACCCCGACTTCCTGAACTACTACCTCGATACAGTGCGCGAATACAACATACACGGCCATTTTTCAGACACTACAGCGGGCATCCGCAAAGAATTGCGTACAGACCTTACGTACAAGGATTTCGTGAACCTGGAGGATACGATCAAAAGCGTATTCCCTGATATTACAGAGACCAGCAAGCAGCTTACAGATGGCTTTCGCTACATGAAGTATTACCTGCCCGCATACACGCCCCCACGCATCATCTACCTGAATATGGGCCTGAGTAAGTGGGCCACCTTCCCCGTAGATAGAAATACTTTTTGCATAGGGCTGGATATGTTCCTGGGGCCGCAATTCCCGTACTACCGCTCTATCGGTGTGCCGGATTATATGGATGGCCACTTCCGCAAAAATTATTTGCCTGTTTCTTTGTTCCACACGGTCTATGAATTCATTCATCCCTTCAGCCCTGACGACAAAACCCTGCTGGACCTGATGATACAGCGGGGCAAGGAACAATACTTCCTCCACAAGGTGCTTCCCGGCACACCGGACTCTGTGTTATTCGGCTTCAAGCAGATACAAGTAGACTGGTGCCGCGCCAACGAGAACCTGCTGTATAATTTCTTTATTCACCAGGACCTCATTTACAGCAAAGACGCGCACATGACCACACAGTACGTTAATGACGGACCCTATGCCAAAGGCCTGGAAGCGCCTGACGCCCCCGTAAAGACTACTCCCGGCAATATAGGCACCTGGCTGGGATACAAAATTGTTTCGGCCTACATGGAGCAGCACCCGAAAATGACGCTTGCTGAGCTACTGGATCAGCATACTGACCCGGCAAAATTCCTGGATGAAGCAAAATACCGTCCGAAGTAGCTTTTCTGAAAATCCGTTTATCTTTGCCCACTTTTTCTCTAACAAACACACACATACAATGAAGCAATTTTTTCTATCCGTCTTTTCATGCCTGTTATTTGCCAACGCCCATGCCCAAACAGGTTCGGCAACAGATGCCGTAAAAAAATCTCTGGAAACAACTAATAAGGATACCATAGGCTGGGTACACAGCGGCATTTTCTCCTTCGGTATCAATGAAGGCTTTCTGCACAACTGGGCAGCAGGTGGCGAGGTAGCCTCCCTGAGCATTAATGGTGTATTCCATGGCAACCTTACCCACTTTCACAACAACAATGTCTGGACCAATAACCTCGATCTGGCTTATGGCCTCAACTATGCTTATTCCAATAGCTTTGTACCCCGCAAAACAGACGACAGGATCGACTTTACGTCCAACTACGGTACACAGGTAAAGAACTCAAAAAACTTCTTTTTATCCGGCCTGTTCAACCTGAAATCCCAATTCACACAGGGCTATGATTATTCTATACCTGATTGGCAAAAGAATCCTACTTCTGATTTCATGTCGCCCCTGTATCTCACGCTGGCAGCAGGTATGTCTTACCGCAGAGGCGAAGACCTGGACCTGTTCCTCTCTCCGGCTGCAGCACGCGAGATACTGGCCAGCAGCCGTTATACATCGCTGAGCGCAGCAGGTAATTTCGGAATAGACTCCGGCAAAACTTCTAAGTTCCAGTTTGGCGCTTACTTCTCCGGCAGGTATAAAAAGAATGTCAGCAAAAGTGTGGTATTCACCACCCGCCTCGACCTGTATAGCAACTACCTCGCAAAAAACACAACCGATGCATCAGGCAATATTGTGAAGAAAGACAACCCCGGCAATATACAGGTGTATTGGGATAACCTCTTTGTATGGAAAGCCTACAAAAACCTTAGCCTTACACTCGGCCTCACTGTAGGCTACGATAATAACCAGCCCTATAGCAAAACCTACCTCGACAAAACCACTAATACCATCATGGATAAAAACCAACCCGGCGAAAACCTTGGCTGGATACAGATAAACGAAATATTCACCTTCGGCCTCGCCTAAAAATTTTAATTTAGAAATTACTGTATAAAAGCTATTTTTGACATCCCCTTAGCCCCAAAGCTAGGGGGATTAGCAAATCAGCTAATTTATCAATCAGCTAATTGAATAATAAATGTCCGTCTCCTACCAGATAAAATTACCTCAGTTCGAGGGGCCATTCGATCTCCTTCTGTTCTTTATCGAGCGGGATGAACTGGATATTTATAACATCCCCATTGCACGAATCACCAATGAGTTCCTTAGCTATGTTCATTCTATGGAGTCGCTGAATATAGAACTGGCCAGTGAGTTCATACTTTTTGTTTCTACACTCATGCGCATTAAGGCACGTATGTTGCTGCCTCGCCGCGAGGTAGATGCACAGGGAAATGAAATAGATCCGCGCCAGGAGCTGGTAGACAAGATCATGGAGTACAAACGTTTTAAAGAAGCATCAGAAGTGATGGCCGTAATGGAAGCCGACCGCCTGATGCAGCAAAAGCGTGGCAACATTGTTAATGAAATGCACAATCTTGGCGACTCATATTCCGAAGGCAC
>CAIRTW010000357.1 GCA_903881585.1 uncultured Bacteroidota bacterium
CAAATGAACAAAGCAGAATTAATCGAACAAATTGCCAAAGATGCAGGCATTACTAAAAAGCAGGCAAATGAATCTCTGGAAGCATTTACTGATGCGGTTGTATCTACTTTAAAGAAAGGAGATACTGTTACTCTAGTAGGCTTCGGTACTTTCTCAGTAACCGCTCGGGCTGCCCGTAATGGTCGCAATCCCCAAACAGGAACTACAATTAAAATCAAGGCTCGTAAAGTGCCGAAGTTCAAAGCTGGTAAAGACTTCTCTGAAAGTATCAATAAGAAGAAGTAATTGAGAGATTATTTATGCTATCTCGATATGTACTTGCATAAATATATGAGGCAGATTTGTGGCAGATGTATTTCATTTTGTTTCGTCTTGTTTCACATTAATTCACCTTGTGCTATGACGACAACTAAGCCCGGAGTGAATTAGGCGTATATTAGCTGAATTTATATGAATAAATTTTAATCCCTGAGGGACCACTTAGAAAATCCCTTGAAATGCTTAACAGATAAGTGTTTCAGGGGATTTTTCTTTGTATGAAAGTCTTTGTGATATTTATCAAATCAGCCACTTTTTGAGCGTTTGTTTGAAAATAGTTTGAAAATCGTTTTCCAAGTTCTTCTAAAAGTATTGATTTCACTGCATTGCAAAGGATAAAAGCAGCTGACTCTTAATCGACAGTCTATTTAAACCCATTAGGGGTAATAGAATAACACAAATACATTTTAATACTGTTGTCCTGCTCAATCCCACCTCTCTCTACAATTCGTAGCCATATTCTTTTAACTTCGTGATCGGCAACTAAAGCCATTCAACCTTTAAGAGCACACCGTCATACGCGAGCCTACCACCCCAGATTGTCGCAAGCGACAATCATCCCCTCCTAAAAACAGGAGGGGAGGTGTTCCGTGCCCTTGTTTTGTCTTTGCTCTTCGCTGTTATTTTGATACTGCCCCACAGGGGCTATTCGCAGGTGTCGCCTGTGGAGGGGAGTAAGTTGCATTACAGGCTTATCGGGTTTTCGTTTGAGGGTGTAGCGGGGAATAGCTATACGTTGCAGATAGCTGAGGGGAATTATAGTTCGGCTGATTCTTTCGGGAGGAATATTGTGGTATCAGTGAACGCAGATAAGAGGAAGGTAGTTGCGGAGGTGCCGTCTTTCGGGAAGCAATATACATGGCGGGTTGTTGGTGATGGTAGCGCATCGGGTAATGGTGGGTTTCATCATTTCAGTACGGGTATGGTGCCGTTTGTAGATACTGCTATTAACCGGTTGCGTATTTTGAAAAAGGCGGAGAAGTATAAGGATGCTTATGTGTTTTTAGATGGGGTCAAGACGCTGTATGATATGAGCGGAAAGCCGGTATGGTACTTGCCTGATATTAAGGGTGTGGGCACGCCGCCGCGGGACCTCAAGATATCACCACAAAAGACAATCACCTTCCTGCTGGATAACCGGGCTTATGAGATAAACTATAGCGGGGCCATTTTATGGGGCACTCCAAGTGCAGCCGCATCAAAGAAAGGGAAGGGTGGGGGGTATCATCACGAGTTTACAAGACTGGCTTCCGGCAACTATATGGTACTTGGAAAGAAGCGGGTGCTGTGGGAATTGCCAGCCACCGTAGACCCCAAAGTGCTCGCTGCCCCCGGAGAAATAATAGCACACGACAGCATCAGCGACAGATACTATCAGAAGATAGAAATGGGGACGGTGCTGGAATATGATGCGGCAGGTAATTTAGTATGGTCGTGGGACCCATCCGAATATCTTAAAGGGTCGGACCTGCATGATCGGCGAACGGCGGAAGGTCTGTTTGATATTGATGTGCATGAGAATTCATTTTCTTTCGATGAGGTTAGCAAAACACTTTTAGTGAGCCTGAGAGATGTAAGCCGGGTGCTGAAAGTAAAGTACCCGGAAGGAACTGTAGTGCGCGCGTATGGCGGCACCTACCAGCAAGGCAGCAGGGAGATAGACAATCCGCTGTTCTGTTACCAGCATGGCTGCAAGCGGTCGCGTGAGGGGTATGTGTATCTGTATGATAACAATGGTTGTCATTTGAAAGAGCTTCCTAAATTGGTGATGATGAAGGAGCCGGATGGCCCGGGAAAACCTTTGGAGCAGGTATGGGAATATGACTGCAATGTGGAAGGTATGGACGAAAGGAATCCTGTTGACTCGGTATTCACATCGGGTGGCAATGTGGTGGAGCTGCCGGATGGGTCTGTGTTTGCGAGCATGAGTGTGCTGTATGGCAATGTGTTTATCGTGGGCCGGGATAAGAGGGTTTTGTGGAATGCGATATCGGAACGCTGGAACCCGACTGAGAAGAAATGGAAGGTGGGCGCTAATTACAGGGCGAGCATTGTTGTGACCAGGAAGGAGCTGGAAGAGATGATATGGAATGATGGGAGGCGATAAAAGGTGTCTCGCAAAGAGACGTAAAAGGGTTTCTCGCAAAGTCGCCAAGCTCGCAGTTCACTCAGTTCGTTTTTAAGGGCGCTAAGCGTGAGCAAGCTATGGCAAGCATAAGAGGTAAAAGGGGTTCTCGCAAAAGGGTGCGTTGTGTTTTATTCGTTTTTTCGCACAATAGATTTGACAACTTTCTAAAAGTTGTCAAATCTGTACGATACATCTTTCAAGATAATAATGCGCTCAGCAAGGGTTTCGGTAAAAGAAAAAGCTATTGAAGTGCAATTTGTTCAACACCCTATTATATTTACCTGAATTTTCGGCGCTTGTTATGTATAAATTTATTGTTGTTCTCATGCTGGTTGTGATGCCTCCTGTCTTATGGGGGCAGATATTGCCGGGTGAAAACAGTAAACTTCACTACAGGCTGATAGGGTTTTCTTTCCCTGCGGATGTGGGCTGTAAGAAGTATCAGTTGGAGGTAGCGCTGGGCAATTGTAGTAATGATGAATCTTTCCAAACTAAGATATGCAATACCTATACCGGCAAACAAAACAAGGTGATCGTTGAGGTGCCATACTTTGGCTATGACTATACGTGGCGCGTGGTGTGCAGGGGAGGGAATGCTGTGGAGAAAAAAAGTGAGCTCCATCATTTCAGCACTTCCATTATCCCCGATATGGATTCGAATAATACGCGGGTAAGGATAACGAAAAATGCGGGCACTTATAAAGATGCGCTTGTGTGCCTGGATGGTAACCGGGCGATATATGATATGAAGGGGCAGCCTGTCTGGTATCTGCCTACAATAGAGGGGATGAACAATACGCAGCTGCGCGATGTGCGCGATATGAAGCTTACATCGCAAGGCACCATTACTTTCCTGCTTAATAATGTGGGCTATGAAATAAATTATGACGGGGCTGTTTTATGGAAGGCCCCGGACAATGGGGCGGTAAGCCACGATAAGCATGAATACTACCACCATGAGTTTACCCGGCTAAAGAATGGCCACTACATGATACTGGGGGATGAATATCCATTATGGAAACTGGGCGCCAATGCAGACAGCAATGTGCTGCGCGATGCACACACTATTTTTGATACAGTAAACAAAGCATTTTATCAGAAAGTAGAATTCGGTACGATAATAGAATACGATGAAAAAGGAAATATAGTATGGTCGTGGCGGTCTTCAAAATATTTTGAGGGGTCTGATCTGAAGGATAGTATTAATGCGCTCGGCAAGTTTAAGGATATGCACGAGAATTCGTTTTGCTTTGATGAGGAAAAGAAGGAACTGTTGGTGAGCTTCAGGAACATAAGCCGGATACTAAAAGTGAGTTACCCAAGCGGCGATGTTGCAGCTACTTACGGCCACAGATATAAGGATGGGGAGGGGAAGGAAACAGGCAGTAATTTGTTTTGTAACCAGCATAGTGTGAAGCGATCGAAGAGTGGCTATATATACGTGTTCAACAACAACTGCTGCAACAAAGAAGAGACGCCAGAGATCGTGATGATGGAAGAATTGCCTGATGGTGATTTGAAAAGGGAATGGGAATATTCGTGCGTGCCGGAAGGTTTCGATTTAAAGAGGCATCTCCAGTTCAGGTCCGGCGGGAATGTCGTTGAGCTGCCAGATAATTCAATTTTGACATCGTTGGCTACAGACCTTTACAGCAATATTTTTATTGTAAGTAAACACAAAAAAATACGGTGGAGTGCTATGCCCGAAAAATGGAACCAGGTGGAGACAAAATGGGAGCCTGTGTTTCAGTACAGGGCCAGTATCATTATTGATCAAAAAGATAAAGAGCGTTTAATATGGAATGGTACGGTAGAAAAATAAGCATGGTGCCGCAAAGTTTTGCAGCCAGAGTGTTTGCTATGTTGTTATTATTTGTGGCATCCTTTTGGGGGCGATTACATGCCCAGGTATTTCCGGCAGAAGGGAGTAAGCTTCATTACCGGCTCATCAAATTTTCAACGCCGCAGGGTGCGGCTAATAGCAAGTATATTTTTGAAATTGCAAGCGGCAGTTATGGTGCGGAAGATTCTTTTATGAAGAACGTAATTGTAAGCCTGGAGATCAATAAAAATATTACCATAGCAGAGGTTCCTTCATTTGGATCGCAATACACGTGGCGGGTTGTGGCCGCTGATAAGTCTTCTGCTGGCGGCGAGTTGCACCACTTCAGCACCGGCATCATTCCTAATGTTGATACCAACGTATCGCGGCTGAGAATACTTAAGAGCAGCGGTCAGTATAAGGATGCTTATGTTTTTGTTGATGGGACGCGGACGCTTTATGATATGAATGGCAGGCCGGTATGGTATCTGCCGGCACTGCCGGGGTTCAGCAAAGAAAAATTGCGCGATCTGCGCGACCTCAAACTTTCACCGAAAGGAACCATAACTTTTCTTCTTGACCAGCAAGCTTATGAAATAAATTATGAGGGCGACATTTTATGGAAAGGCCCTAATAGCGGAGTGGTAAGCGGTAAGCGGGTAGAGCATTATCATCATGAATTTACGCGGCTTGCCAACGGCCATTATATGGTACTAGGCGATGAGCACGCACTATGGGCACTGCCACCATCAAAAGACAGTAGTGTACTGCACGACGACAAAGTGGTATGGGACAAAGCAAAGAAAACAATTAATCAGAAAATGGATTTTGGCACGGTGATAGAATATGATGAGAAAGGTAAGGTAGTATGGTCGTGGAAGTCATCAGCATATTTTAAAACCGCGGACCTCATCAACCGCAAGACGCTCCAAGGCCTGTATGATATTGATCCGCATGAAAATTCATTTTTTTTCGATGAGAAGGCAAAAGTTGTTTACGTGAGTTTCAGAAATATCAGCAGGGTAGTGAAGGTAAGATACCCGGATCGGAAAGTGCTGGGCACTTATGGCAATATCTATAAGCCCGGAAACGCATTAAATGACAGTGGGCTGTTCTGTTATCAGCATAGCTGCAGGCGCTCGAAAAAAGGGTATCTATACTTGTACGATAACAACAGCTGCAATCCTGATGCAAGCCCTAAAATACTGATGATGAAAGAGCCCGCATCTGATAAGGAGAAATTGAAAACAGTATGGGAATATGAGTGCAATGATGAAGTGAGGTCTGAAAAAAAACAGGCCGGTGATAAATATACCACAGGTGGCAATGTGGTGGAATTACCAGACAGCTCGCTGTTTGTTTCCATGTGCAGCGGATATAGTGAGCTGTTCATTGTGGGTCTGGATAAAAAAATACTTTGGAGCGCTATACCCGAAAAATGGGACGCTAACGGAAATTCATGGGAAGCAACTACTCAGTACAGGGCCAGTATTATCAATAGCCGAAGGGATCTTGAATATCTTATTGGGAATACTAACAAAAAATAATATTTGCCTGTTTCCAACCTGTAGTCCGTTTTTGCGTGTCTTTAAATACATTCGACATAATTTTTATTTTTCATTAACTTTTGATTAGTAGTAATTTTTCTATAGATTATAATACATAGAGTAATATGTGCGCAGTATATTTTATTAGTATAATAATTATTGGTTGCAGTTGCAAATGGTGAAAAAGTAAATTACATTTGAAAGTTGTTTTTCTCCTTTGTCTCGAAAATAGATAAATGCGAGTACGTTTTTTTTTGCTATTAATCTTGATTTTATAAAGTTTGTTTATGAGAAAATTTCTATCCTGCTCTATTCGTATTGCACTAATTGCCTGTGCTTTGCTGTTTACAAACATAAACTCGTATGCCTCCCACATCCTGGGGATGGACCTGTACTACACCTGGGTGTCGGGAAACACCTATAAGATCACGGCTGTTTTATATGGAGACTGTGCCCCTTCTTCATATACGGCATTTTCGTCGCTGCCATCTGCATCGCCTGTTATCTGTATATACAGGGGCACTACTTATGTTACCTCCATCAGCCTTAATATAGAAGCACCAACTGATGGTGTAGATATTACGCCGGTATGTCCTTCGGAGGTTGGCCATACACAATGCGAAAACTCATCTTCAACCATTCCCGGAATTAAAAAATTCGTTTACAGTGCAAATTATACTTTACCGGCTCCTGTAACTTCTACTTGCTGGCAGTTTGCATACTTTGCCAACAACGGCTATTATGCATCTTCTTCGGGAAGATCTGCGGCTATCACCAATATGCTCAATCCCTCGCTTACATCAATTGAGTTGGTTGATACTTTGGACAACTCTGTTTATGCACACAATTCCAGTGCACAATTTTCTGTGATACCTACACCGTTTTTCTGTCTTAATACTGCAGACAGTTATAACCCAGGCTGCGTTGATCCGGATGGTGACAATCTGAATATTGACCTTATCTCGGCAATGGACTGTGCGTATTCTTCCGGCTGCGAGTTCGGTGTTCCGGTAACTTATTTAGGCACAGCCTGGACCCCGCCTGCAACACCTGTTTCAGCCACTACTCCACTACAGGTTGCTGCCGGTACTTTTTCTTTTAACTCATCAACGGGACAGCTGAACTTTACTCCAAATGTAATTCAACGATCCACGGTGGTCTATAACATAAGAGAATCCAGAAGCGGGAGTTATGTAGGCAGTTGCCAACGGGAAATGAATTTCCTCGTGCTTACCTGTACCCATACCAGCCCTACGGGCTGGATAGACTCCAGTGCCAGCGGAACCGTTGTTGACAGTACGCACTTTATTGTATGTACTAATTCAGGCCCTTTCTCGCTTTATTTTGACCCAAGAGAACCCGGAAGCCCAAACACCATTACGGTTACATCTTCAGGACTACCAGCTGGCTCAACCTTCACGATAGCGGGTAACGGCACAACTACACCACATGCTACTTTTACATGGACTTCAACAGGCGTAGCGCCCGGTACCTATGTTTTCTATGTTACTTATACGGATAACAACTGTCCACTTTCGGGGACCACTACCCAAGCCATCACTATTACTGTAACCCCGGCCCCCACCGTTACCTTTTCTGTGATATCTGCAGCCACTTGCTCGGCACAGGAGGCAATAACCATTGTTCCCGGAGGTACGGGTTCTCCCTGGAATATCAGCGTAGCCGGAACGACCACCCAGAGTTTCCCCGGTGTTACCGGCAGCTTCATTGATAGTTTACCCCCCGGCACCGACACTATCTATATAACATCTGCGGCAGGCAGCACATGCAACACTTATGCTGTTATCACGGTTGCCGGGTCTCTGCCCATTACAATAACTTCCAGCAACCCAACTTTGTGCGCCCCTGCAAACGGTTCATTTACAGTATCAGGGTTGACACCCGGGCAGTCGTACACTATATACTACACTGTTGGAGGTATAAACTATACGGTTGTAATGGTCGCAAATGCATCCGGGCAAATTACGGTGACAGGCTTAGCGCCGGGTACCTATACCGGCGTGTATGCAGCATCAACTGCAACCGGCTGCTCATCAAATATTCTAACCTTTACGCTTACCAGTATAACGGTAAATATTACAGGCAGCTTCACAAATCCGACAGTATGCGCTCCTCCCAACGGAACGATAACGCTCTCCGGGCTAACACCGGGCGCCACATATACATTGTATTATACAGAAAGCGGCACTCCGTATACGCTTGCGGAGACAGCAACTGCGAGCGGGCAAATATTAATTAGCGGCCTGCCTTCGGGCACCTACACGGGTGTATATGTTGTTGCAACCACGAGCGGATGCGCATCAAATACGTTAACTTTTGTACTGGTAAACCCAGCTGATCCACCGCCACCTGTTCTTTCAAGTAATGCGCCTGTTTGTGCAGACAGTACTTTGCAGCTGACGGCTACAGACGCAGTTACAGGCCTCGGTTATAGCTGGACAGGGCCAGGCGGGTTTACGTCAACAATAACTGATCCGTTTATATCAGATGTGCAGACACTTGCGTCGGGAGTTTATTATGTAACCGTTACAAACACAACGACCGGCTGCAGCTCTAACGCTTCCATTACTATCACTGTTAAGCCAACCCCCGCTGCCCCGGTGCTGAGTTCCAATGCCCCGTGTACGGGAACAACTTTGGATCTTCACGCTACATCTGATGCCGGATCAACTTATAGCTGGGCAGGGCCTGCTGGTTTTGTATCGTTCTTACAAAACCCCACGATATCGCCTGCCACAGTTGCTAACTCAGGCACATATACCGTGGTTGCAACACTCAATGGCTGTATGTCTCTGCCTGGTACCGGTACCTTTACCGTATATCCAACGCCTCCGGCCCCGATAGTAGCAGATGCTACGTATTGCCAGTTTGTCTATATCCCGTCGCTGACCGCGACAGGCAGCAACCTGTTGTGGTACACATCCACTACAGGCACCGGGTCGGCAACGGCACCTGCTCCATCAGATACAGCGGCAGGTACTACCACTTGGTATGTGACCCAGACAATAAACGGTTGTGAGAGCCCGAAAGCGCCAATAAACATTACCGTATTGTATCTCCCTGTTTTCAACATTACCGGAAACACGATAATGTGTGCGGGCGACAGCTCAACGTTTAGTTATTCAGGGCCGGCGCTTAACACGCCTGGCTATGTTTGGTCAATACCTGCAAATGCAACATTGGTCAGTGGTACAAGCACCAGCTCTGAGATAGGCGTACAATTCAATTCGCCGCTGGCACAATTTATCACGCTTACGGTAAGCGATTATGGCGGAGCGTGCAGTACCTCCGAGACTATACCAATAAATGTGGAAGCGCCCCCACTTTCGAACTTCTATGTAAAGCCAAACATTTGTGTTGGTGATACCGTTGTAGTAGCGCTCTCCTACAGGTCGCCAAGCGCAACTGTGTTTGCATGGGGTTTTGCAGGTGCGGATACTGTTGCTGCCAATTCAAACAGTGGTGGCCCATTCAGTTTATCATGGCAGGATACGGGCATACACATACTGTCGTTGATAACTACAACAGATATAGGATGCAGTACACCACCGGTATTTGATACGATCATGGTACATGGGTTGCCTGATGCCACGATAAAAGCGCCTGCAAAGGGTGCGGTTTGTGTACACGATACGGTTATACTCAGCGCCGTGAACGATCGTTACAATTGCTCATACGCATGGTCGCCGGTACATTTCTTTAGCTACAGGCTTGGCCCGCAGAGCAATAATAATTCGACAATAGAAGGGATCATTGATTATGCAGGTTATGTAAAATTAACTGTTGTTGATCCGTTCGGGTGCAGGGCAACAGATAGTTTATTTATGGATCCAAAACCCTGCTGCGAGGTGATCTTCCCGAATGCGTTCACTCCAAATGGAGATAGTCATAATGATGTGTTCCGCCCGATATTTAACGGCTACCACAATTTCCACCAATTCCGGATCGTGAACCGCTGGGGCCAGACCGTGTTTGAAACGACGAACACCGACCAGGCATGGGATGGTAACTTTAATGGTGTGCCACAGGAGATGGATGTCTATTATTACTACCTGAAATATGATTGCGGAGGCGAAACAATGGAGGCTAAGGGCGACGTGACCCTTGTTAGGTAAGGAACAATAATAAGTACATTGATGATCCCCGGTACTATTACCCCGGGGATCATTTTTTTTGAAACCTCTATGCTGTAAATAGCCTGTTCCTGCAGAACAATCCCATTATTTGAGGAATTAATTATTTCACTGAAACTATTAGCTCTTAAATAATAAATCTAATTAACATATGAATAAAATTAATCATTCGTCTCTCATTAACAAAAAATTATGAAAAATATCACATTAACCCCTTATTTTTATCTCCCGCTCAATAACTTCGAGTATAGAAGCATTTGTTTGAAATCGCTTTAATTCAGTTAGTTACGGAGTAAAATAGCATCAAATTGTCTTAATAAAAAACGTTTTGAATTTGTCTATGGTTATGAGAAATCTATCAGCAAGTAACGCCACCATTACCGCCGCAATCATGCGCAGGGAGCGGAGTGTACTTGCAATAACCTGTTTGTTCATACTGTTTATATGCAGTGTCGGCAACAGTGTTTTTGCTCATGGCCATAGCGCGTTATTATCCAGGCCATTTTGATTTCAGAATCAGATATTTGATGTCGCTGGATCTGGTTTTTTTAGTACCCCTGCTGCAACTGTAATTGCTCCGGGATAACAGAAATAGTAGAGAAAGGCGCTGCCTTTCATTTGAATATTTAAAATATTATATTCGTAAATAGTTATTTACCCCAAAATTCATAATGTTAGCCACAAGTTAGAGTAAGGTTAATTTTTGTCAGTTTATTTTGGAACCTCAATAAAATTTGCAAATAACAATAGTCAGTTCCTTTTTTAGTAAAGTTTAGCACACACAATTTTAAAAACTTTTTAAATCGCCCCCGGTTTATGAGCAATTTTTCCGCAAGCAGCAACAGTACAAACGCAGTAGCAACCAACCAGACGACCGCTACGCCAAGATCAACCACAAAGACATTTAGCAGAGCGCTATCTGCGATCGTAAACATGAAACGACTACGACTTGTCGTCTGTAGTCTGCTGTTGGCAATGCTGGGCGTATTTTCTGCGACAAACAGTTTTGCTACTACCTATACTACTACCTACTCGGGTGGCGGAACTCTGGCGCAAACTGTTTATCCCGGTCAGAGCAACGTTGTGATCTATTCATTCTCTGCGGCGCAATCCACTACGCTCAATTACTTTACTGCGTTCACATTTACCACTACCGGAACCGCGACAACCACGGACATCTCGAGCTATAGTGTGTATATGAATAATACAACCTTGGGGACTCTAGCTCCAGTATGTATCGGCACGGTGGCGTGTACCGGTGGGGCTGCGACCTACTCGATACCCGTTGTTAATAGGTTATCCCTTGCTGTTGGCAACACCTACTTATTTACCATCCTTGCTAATTTTAAAACTACGGCCTCTACTTCCCCGGCACACACAATAGCTGTGAATTCAGAATATGCAGCCGCATTTACATGGGGTAATGTTGCAACTATTGCAAGTGCGGGCTCAGCTCCAGCGGGCAGCGCAGCTACAACTGCAGCAAATAATGTCTCCAGTTATTTCCCAATGACAGCCGGTTTGCAGACATACACTGTTCCTGCTGGTTGTACACATCTTGCTATCACTGCAGCGGGGGCGCAGGGAGGCACAAATGGTGATTATTTTGCCAGTCCGAATTATTATGTTAGCGGAGGTGGGCTTGGTGGCCTGGTGACAGAAACGGTTACGGCAACTGCGAGCGGTGTTTATACAGTGATGGTAGGTGGAGTTGGTGGAAATGTTCCCGCTGCGGGAACAGCAGGTGGCCCCGGTGGGTTTAACGGCGGTGGTGCTGGTGGATCTAATGGTACTGCTTTTCAGGCTGGCGGCGGTGGCGGCGGTGCTACATATGTATGTGGCGGTGTCTTTACAACTTCTTCTTCTAATTTGCTGGTGGTTGCCGGCGGCGGCGGCGGTGCCGGTCTTGCAAATACACCATTTGATGGAGATCGGGGCGGCCTTGGCGGAGGTGCTACCGGTGCAGCAGGTTATTCAGCTAATGCGCTTAGTCCTTCGTTATGCGGACAAGGTGGCTCACAATCTGCCGGTGGCGCAGCTGGTACCAGCGGCGGTGGCGCGGGCAGTGCTACAGGTCTCACTGGTGCTACTGGTTTAGGTTTAGGCGGCGGCGGCGGCGGCGGTTATTTTGGTGGCGGTTCAGGCACTAATGGCGGCGGCGGCGGCGGCTCATCTTTTGTCCCTTCATTTGCAACTGCGGGCACTAATTCGCAAGGTATTAATTATAGCAACGGATATGTGATCATCACTCCTTTATTTAATGTTACCGGCGGCGGCAATTATTGCAGCGGCGGTTCTGGCGTTACTATCGGGCTGGATGGTTCTGTTTCGGGTGCAAGCTATCAGTTATATAATGGCGCAGCTACTGTGGGCAGCCCGGTTGCTGGTACAGGTTCAGCGATCACTTTCGGCACTACGTTTACAGCTGCAGGTACATACTCGGTTGCTGCTACCAGCCCCAATGCAGGTATGCTTGGTACTGCAACAGTAACTATAATTGCAGCGCCCAACCTTACGGGCTGGTCATCGCCTACAGCGCCTACTACCTGCTCTGAAGCAGGAAATGTAATAACAGTGAATTGCTCTACACTTGTTGCTGGCACCTATACCGTTACTTACAGTATATCAGGTGGTGCAACTGGTTCCGGGCTTACAGCGGTTCTTACAATGGGCGGCGGCGGAACAGGTACTTTTACCACCCTCCCTATTACATCAGGAGTATCAACAACAGTAACTGTTACACAGATAACAAATACAACCGGTTGCAGCACAGCACAGGGTACCAGCAATACGGTGACCTTCTCCGTTACTGCTTCTCCGGTACTTACCGCAGGTGTGGGTGTAACTGAAGATAACATCGGCACCAACCCGATCACTTTCACCTACGGTTCGGTTTACCAGAGTGCAATAACCATGATCACAGCACAGCTTGGATCTGGCCCAATATATACACTTACCCCTACTACAGACTATACAACTACTTCCAGTGCAATAACCCTGATTCCTAATACCGGAGATCATTACCTGACTACTTCGGGTAATTATACTATTACGGTATATGCGCCCGGTTATTCGGCTTGTAATGCAGTTGTTTACCAGACGATTGCTTCGGGTAATGCTACACACCTCGTGGTAACTACTGCGCCTGTAGCATCGGGCACCGCACCGGGCCTTACTACGCAGCCAATAGTTACTGCTGAAGATATATACGGTAATGCAGCTACCACTTATGGCACGTCTGTAGTTGCAACTGCAGTTGGCAGCTCATGGACGATAGGAGGCACAAGCACATCGGCCACTACTTCGGGTGTAGCCAATGCGTTCAACTTTACGGCTACCTATGTGAGCAGCCCGTACGCAACTGTTTTGTTTACAAGCGGTTCGCTTACGGTATCGGCTTCTTTCAGTATTCCAACACCGAGCGCAAGCCCAATGACCTGGTACACAAAAGTTACAGGGGCTTCTGCAAACTTAACAACTACTGCAGCCTGGACATCTGATCCGCTGGGTGGCGTGGGTGCAACTCCGTTCCCTTCTGATTTCACTTTGGCCAACCGCACGTGGGATATCTATTATGGCAGCAGTCCTTCTTATACCAGCGACTGGTCTGTAGCAGGCACTGTAAACGTAGGCGATGGCACAGACCCCATCACTTTCGTGTTGCCTTCCGCCTATGCTCTTTTAGGTACAGTGAATGTTGCCAACTACGGAACACTGGATTTCAACAATGCAAATATACCGGCATTGGGTACCGTGGCATCGCTCAGTACGTTAGTTTTTGACGGATCTGCAAGTTATATTTTCCCTAATTCAACAGGTATGAATTACGGTAACCTGACCTTCAATACTACCGGCAATACAAGTTTCACGAATCCGAGCGCTACCACATTTACAGTTAATGGTAATTTAGTTGCACAGGGAACGGGTACTACTGAGACCAATGCCGCGCTGCTAATGATTGGAAATACAGGGAATATCGCCTACACATTCAATATTGGAGGAAACTTCACTTTGAAAAATTCTTCTTCTGTATATGCTATTGGTGCAGGCGCTGCAAATACACCTGTTGTTACCTTTAATATAGCGAAAAATGATTCCGTGTTTGGAACTGCTGCTATATTCAATGGTTATTTCACAACGGTTGGAACCGCAAATGAGATCACGATCAATCTGAATGGAGGAACTGGCCCTTCTAATCCGCAGATAATGTATAGCGTGTTGCCGGCAGCTTTTTATTGCATGGCAAATTTGAATATTGCTGCCGGTTCTACCGGTTTGATACCTTCAAATACTACCTACACTACCATGGATGCAAGCAATGCTACCCAGTATTGCAGCATGACGGTGAATGGGACACTGATGATAGGAGCATCGGGCCTGATATTTGACCAATGGACGACACATAATTACCCGATAACAATAGCAAATTCCAGCACTGCGACGTTAATGATAGCAGACCCGCTTGGTATTTATAATGTAGCGGCTACTTATCATTCATTCGGTCATATTTCTGCCCTTACATTTAATACGGGTGCTAACTATGTGTTTAATGGTACCACTACGCAGGTTACCGGTACATCATTCCCTGCAATGACGCTATCCGGCTCTGGTTCGTTCACTTGTAACAACCCTGCGGGTGTGACGCTTACGAATGCACTTACGGTGGCTTCCGGAACTTCAATGAACCTGGAAACCGGTGCAATGAGCACGACAAACCTTACAGTTAACAGTGGCGCGAATGTGAATGTGGATAATGGTAATTTCAGCGCAGCGCTAGGTACCTATACCGGCATCAAGCTAAACTATGTGAATCTTGGTAATAACAACTTAACTGTTAGTACTGCTAATACAGAATGGCCAGCTTCGCTCAGCGGTAGTGTAAACATCAATAAACCAGGTGCCACTATATCTCTTAATGCAAGTAAGGTATTACCAGTATTAGCTACTTACGGCAACATGACATTAACTTCAGGCACACTTTCTGCGGGGAGCAGCAATATATCACTGACCGGTAACTGGAGTAACAATAATGGTACTTCGGCATTTACACCGGGTACAGGTATTGTAAGTTTTACAGGTACTGCGGTGCAAACTTTAGGCGGTACTTTCCCGACTACATTTAATACGCTTAATATCAATAACTCGGCAGGATCAACTGGCGTAACATTGAACGTGACTGGTGGAACACCTACTACAACTTTTGCATCAGGCAGTACGGTGCAATTACAGCAGGGCGTGTTGACTACAACTACGGCCCTAGCTATGAGCAGCGGTTCTAATATGACAAGAGATGGTGGTACCATCAGCGCTACACCGGGAACTTATTCTGGTGTGAACCTCAGCTACGCTGACCTCGGTAATAACATCGCTGTGACAACCGGAAACGAATGGCCAACCAGCTTTAACGGTAATGTAACTGATAATAAGGCTGCAACCGTGACATTGAATACTGCATCGTACGCAGTGACTGGCAATATTACACTTAACAGTGGTATCCTTGCTGCGGGGTCGAATGCAATTTCACTAACAGGTAACTGGACAAACAACAACGTTGGCGCAACACCGCTCACTGGTACAAATACGGTAACATTAAACGGCAGCGGGTCGCAGACTATTGGTGGAACGTACATCAGCACGTTCTACAATCTTACGCTTGGTGCAGCAGCAAGCCTTACTTACAATGCCGCGGTGACCAATACCCTGGCCTTAGGAAATTTCAACCTTACAACCAATACAAACACGTTCACTTGTCCCGGCAATGTTCCGGTGACACGTGGTACCGGTTATGTTATAGGTAACCTTTATAAAACTACCGTTACTTCTCCTATCAATTTTGAAGTAGGCGATGCAAACTATGCACCTGTCAGCCTTGCGCTCACAGGGGCGCCTACGGGAAGCATAGGTGTAGCTGTTACACACGGTAACCACCCTGCACTTGGCGGTACCGGTTCTGTTATTGACGGTTCAAATGATGTTGCCCATTACTGGACGATCACCGGAACAACCGGTACGGCTCCAACTACAGTGGCGCCAACCTTTACCTATAACACAGCTGATGTTGATGGTGGTGTGGGTTCAAATACCGGCTACCAGGCACAGGTTTATAATTCAGGTACATGGGGCCCTGCAATATCTGCAGGTGTTGTGAATACAATGACACCAACGCCATCTACTTCATTACCTGCATCGGCCACTTATGTAGGCGCCTTTGCTATAGGCAATGTACCTCCCGGTATGCCAAGGTCAATGTTCGCAAACTATACTCCTCCAACCGAAGACAACCTCAGTACACTTCCTATTACATTTACTGACAGTGGCTCATGGGCAGAAAGTTTCACCCTTGTTACTGCTCAGAGAACCGGAAGCACTGTTATCAGTACACTTACCTCAACTGTTGATTATATTGTGAATGGTCCAGCGGGTACACTCAGCCTGCTACCAGGCGGCGGCGGACATACGTTCCTGGATACTGCAGGTTTTTATACGATCACTGTTTATTCATCAGGTTATACAGGTTCTTCAGTTGTACAACAGGTGCTTCCTGGTGCTGCAAACCATTTAGTAATGGGCACGCCGCAGCCATCTGGCCCTTCTACCAATGGCGGTACGCTTGGTGTGCAACCTACGCTGACTATTGTTGACCAATATGGTAACCTTACCACGAGCTCGGCTGTTATCACCGCAACTGTTGGCGCAGGCACATGGACACTTGGTGGCCTAAGTACATCGGCTACTGCATCTTCAGGCAGCGTTTCGTTTAGCTCGGACGCGCTCACTGCTACAAGCCTTGGCCCCGTAACAGGAGCTACAATTGTATTCAGCAGCCCTGGTATTACTTCGGTTACTTCAAATCCGTTCAGTATCGTTCCGCCGAACTCGCCTGCGCTTAGTTCAGCAGCGGGTGCAACAGTTGATAATCCGTTTACTATTACGTTCACCGATAACGCTACATGGCGTGGTGGTGTTTCTGCCACCGGTGTTACCGTTAACGGTACTACATTACCATCATTGGCCTGGTCATTGTCTTCGGGAGCGCTTACTCTTACACCATCTGCATCTTCGTTGTTGCAAACTGCAGGCACTTATACAATTACTGTAAGCTCAACTGGCTTCGCTGCAACATCTTGTGTGCAGGTGATAGGTGTAGGTGCACCTAACAAGCTGATAGTGACCACACAACCTGCTGCTCCTACTTATAATGGCGGCACACTTGCTACCCAGCCGGTAGTAAAAGTGGCCGATCAGTATGGTAACCTGGAAAGCGGAAGTACAGCAATTGTTACCGCAGCGGTTGGCGCTGGCAGCTGGTCTATAGGCGGCCCGTCACTTACTGCTACAGCGTCTGGTGGCTTAGCATCTTTCAGTAATCTTACAGCTACCAGTGGTGCATATGTAACCGGCGCTACGATTAGCTTCACCAGCCCAGGTCTGGCTTCAGTAACTTCGGCGCCATTCAATATCCCTGGCCCTGCGACAAATATTTATTATAACATCAACTCTACAGGAGCGCTTGCCGATCTGAGCCTTACAACCAGCTGGACTACAGACCCTGTAGGCGCAGCGGCAGGTAATATTGGTTCCGGAGTAAATCCTGCCAACTTTACTGCCCCAAGCTCAGAGTTTATTGTGGTAAATGGCACCAACCCTGTATTGGCAAATACATGGACTGTAAGCGGCCTGGGGTCGTATATAGTAGTGGGCAACAGCAGCAGCACCATTAATTTCTCAGCAGGTACATTCCAGATTGCGGGTACTGCGAGCATCAATGTGACTGCGAATGCAACCTTGACATATAATAATTCTACATTACCAACCTTTGGTACTTTGAGCTCTTTAAGTACGGTAGTTCTGACCGGTACGCAGACAATACCTAATTCAGTGAACTGGGGTAACCTTACTTATTCAGGTGCTACTACTGGTACCCTTACTACGGGCATATATAACATTGCGGGTAGCTTCTCCCAGACTAGTGGTACTGTCACTTTCCCTACGGCGGGCGCGGTGATAACGATTAACATCGGTAAAGATTTTAATCTTAGTGGTGGCCAGTTTAACCTTGCAACACAAGCAACATCTGTTTCTGCAATGTATGTGTATGGTAATTTCTACCTGAGCGGAGGCACATTCTACAGCAA
The DNA here is from genome assembly GCA_903881585.1 of uncultured Bacteroidota bacterium. Taxonomy (GTDB): domain Bacteria; phylum Bacteroidota; class Bacteroidia; order Chitinophagales; family Chitinophagaceae; genus Nemorincola. Next base: position 18,105 of record CAIRTW010000357.1, read on the forward strand.
TGCTTCAAGCGGAGGTAACATTACTTTGTACGGTAACTACAGCAGGACTTTAGGTAGCATAATGGGTGGTACTTCTTACTATGTAAATTATACTTTTGCCAATACGGCTTCGACGCTTGCAAGTCCGCAGCATTTTATTCATACTTCAAGTGGCGCCACTTTCGCAGAACAGTATGTAATAACCAGTGGTGTAACTGTACAGATGGACGGTAATTTTGTGAGTAATACAACAAATAACGTTTGGTCTGTTTCCGGTGTACTTAATATGCAGGGTTTTGTATATAGTGGTACAGGTGCCCAGTTTACTCTTTATGCGGGCGGTACGCTGGTTACACAACATGCGCAGGGCATTAGCTCTACAGCATTAACTGGTTGTCTCCAGAATACCGGTGCAAAAACGTTTAATGGCCCAAGTAATAACATCATATTTAATGGCACATCAGCCCAGGTTACCGGTAACTTATGCCCAACCACATTTGGTAATGGTTATTATATGACTATTAATAATGCTGCCGGAGTAACGGTGACGAACACTACACAATTTTCCGCAGCTGGGAGTATCCTGAATCTGCAAAATGGACTGTTAGCTAATTCTGCCGGCAACCTGATTTTTGGAGCAGGGTCTTATGTGATGGTTGATAATGGTACTTTCTCAGTTACTCCTACTGCATACGCCGGGGTAAATGTGGAATACGCTAATCTTGGTTACAACCAAACAGCAGTAACAACGGGTCTTGAATGGCCGAATGCAGGATTCCAGAGCAATATTATTGTGAACAAACCTGGTGCTACCGTTTCTCTGAATGCTAATAAAGTGCTGACCAATACGACCACATCGGCGATCACACTTACCGCAGGAACACTTGATGCAACAACAAGTAACTATACTATCACAACAGCGTGTAACTGGACGAACAATTCAGGTTCTTCTGCGTTTGTATCGCGTGGTGGTACGGTAACGTTCAATGGAGGTTCGGGAACTATAGGCGGTAGCTACGGCACCGGTTTTAATATCCTTACGATCGCCGCCAATACAACGCTTAGTGCAGCTACTACTTTTGCTTCAGGTAAAACGCTGAACCTTCAGTCGGGTACTTTCAGCAATGGCTCTAACTTGTCGATGAGCAGCGGTTCAAATGTGACTGTTGATAATGGTACACTAAATACTGCTCCGTCTGTTTACAGCGGAGTAAACCTTACATACACTTCATTGGGTGCAAACACAAGCATCACCACCGGCGGCGAATGGCCAGCTTCATTTACGGGTAATGTGGTTGTGAACAAAACAGGGCAGACAATTACTCTTGGCGGAAATAAAGCTGTAACCGGTCCAGTAACTATTACAGCAGGTACGCTGGATGTGTCTGCGAGCAACTATGGTATTTCGCTGACAGGTACATGGACTAATAACGGTACGTTTAATGCAAGAAACGGTACGGTAACATTCAATGGTAGCAGTGCACAGACTAACGCTGGCTCTTCAGCAGCGTTCTACAATCTTACATTGAACAATACGGCAGGTCTTACATTAGGACTGAATACAACCGTGTCCAACCTGCTTACACTTACCAATGGTGTTATTACTACGGGTATCCGTAAACTTACAATGACTACTGCTCCGGGCACCGTTTCGCGCGGCGTTTCCAGCACTTCAAACTACGTGAATGGTACACTTGAAAAGGCAGTTACCGGATATGGAGGCACAACGCCAATTAACTTTGAAGTTGGTGACGCAGACTACGCTCCCGTAAGCATATCAACCAGTGCCAACCTTACAGGTGCAGGTGCTACGCTTGCGGTAACAGATACTGCCGGTCATCATCCAAACTATGCATCTGCGGGTATTGATGGTACTTTCTATGTAGATCACTACTGGACTATATCGGCTCCGGTTGCTCCTACTGGATCATTCAGCATTACTCCAACGTTCTCCTATAATACACCTTCGGACGTTGGCGGCGGTTCAAATACTTCGCCAGCTCCATGGGTTGCGCAAATGTGGAATGGTACTGCATGGACTGCTGTAAATACGGCAGCTGCGGATCCTACAGGCAATTCAACATCTGTTCCTACTACAAGCACCAGCTACCTGGGCCAGTATATTGTAGGCCTGAATGATCAGAATACACCACCAGCATTTACTGCTGCGGTAGGTGTGAATGAAGATAACGCATCTGTTACGCCTGCTGCTTTTACACTTTCTCCAGCTACCGGTTCTCCGTCTATTGCAGATTGGAAAGCACATATTACGCTGGTAACAGCTAAACGTGCAGGCGGGTCGCTTGTTAATCTTACAGGTGGTGGTACTGATTATGGCGTTGCTGTTGTTGGTACTGCTGGTACCTTCTCTCTGGTGCCAACATCGGCAGACAATTACCTTACTACAGCGGGTACATATACTATCAACATATCCTCTGTTGGTTACACAACAGCTACATTGGTTCAAACAATTGCTGCCGGTGCGCCTGCTGCAATGTCAATCACTGATCAGCCTACTAACGTAACTACAAATGGCAGTGTGATACCAGGTCTTACACCGCCCTATATAGTGATCAACATGACCGACCGTTTTGGTAATGCTGCTTCTGGCTCAGCAACGATAACCGGTAACGCTGTTGCTGGTGTTGGTGGGGCTACCTGGACTGCAGGAAGCAATACGATCACCGGCTCAAGCCCGATCAGTTTCAGTACGATCACTGCATCAAGCTTTGGCGCTGTCACTGGTGCCACTATCCAATTCACGGGAATATCTGGCACGTCAACGCTTACGCCTACGACTTCTAATACATTTAACATAAACGCTCCTGCGCCACCAGCATTGACAGCCGCGGCAGGTGCTACAGTGGATAATCCATTCAGCATAACTTATACTGATAACTCAGTATGGCGTGCGGCAATTACCAGTGTCCTGGTAAATGGCTCTACATTAGCGCCGGCTGCCTGGTCGACAAGCGCAGGTAACCTTACGCTTACACCTTCTGCATCGACTTTGTTGCAAACTGTGGGCAGCTATACAATTACAGTTCTTGCAACGGGTTACACCAACGACGTTTTATCTACTCAGCCGATAGCTGCGGGTGTTGGCGCTACGCTTGTAATGAGCATAAACCCAACTGCACCGGTATTTAACGGTGGGCCGCTGGTTACGCAACCGGTTGTTTTGATAAAGGATCACTACAATAATGCAACCACAAGCACTGCATCAGTTTCTGCTGGTGCGTCAGGAGGAAGCTCTTCTTGGACATTGGGTGGTACTACTACGGTAAACGGAGTGAGCGGCACCGTAACTTATTCGGGTCTTACAGCAACAAGCGCATTGTATGATCCGGGAGCAACTATTACATTCTCTATTACCTCAACTTACGGTACTTCAACAGTTACCTCGCTTGGGTTTAATATTCCTAATCCGCCAATCACTTATTATGATAAGCCAGGAACCGGGAATGACCTCTCTGTATTGGGTAACTGGACAACTAGCACTTCTGGTGTTGGCGGTTCTGCTCCCGGAACCTTTGTATCAAATTCCCAGAAGTTTGTGATCAGGAATGGTACAAATCCAACACTGACCGCCGGCTCTTTGGCGATCTCTGGTACCGGTTCTTATCTTAATGTTGGTAATGACACTGCGTCAGTGAATTTCGTTATACCGTCAGGACAATCTTATACAGGCCTGATCAATGTGGCTGGTAATTCTACTTTGACGACCGCAAATACCACGATGCCTACCTGGGGTTCTTTGGATCCGACGAGTACGGTAGTGTTCAATGGTGCGAGCCAGGCGATACCCGTGACTCCATCGTACGGCAATCTGACTTTTAACGGAACAACTGGTACAATAGCTTCTGGTACTTTAAGTGTTGGCGGTACTTTCAGTGTTACAGGTTCAAGCACGCTTACATCTCCGAATACTGGAGTTATCAACGTTGCAGGCCTGACATCCGTGTCTGGCGGCACACTGACAAATGCCGGAACTGGCACTATTAACCTGAGAGGCGATCTTAGCGTAACAGGTACAGGTGCAATTACTGGTACTACGCTGAATACCGTGAACTTTGTTAATACCGCGACTACACAGAACATTACATGGACTGGCGGTGGAAACGGAAATACTACTTTGAATGTTAATGCTTCTGTTACTGCATCACTTAGCAGTGGCTTGCCACTGTCTGGAGGAAGCAATGTAATTGTTAACGGTACTTTGGTATTCGGTGCAACAAATGCAATATCCGGCCTTGGCGCTTTCACATTAGGCATCGGTGGTACATTAAATACTTCAAATACTTCCGGCCTGGATGCTTCCATAACTACAGGTACCCGGACGTTTAACTCAGGTAGCTATGTCTTTAACGGCGCTACTACAACACCTTGGCCAGCGGTTACAGCTATCAGTGCGCCAGTCAATGTTAGCATCGCGGCTGTTGCAGTTACAAGCAACAAGAATTTCACAGTGTCCGGTACACTTACGGTACCGGCAAGTGGTACGCTTGATATGAGCACAAATACGCTCGGCGGTATATTTACTGTTGCCAACAATGGTACCATACAGACTGAAAATACAGGCGCAACGCCATTTACTTCGAATCTGAACTGGGGATCAACAGGTGTTGTGATATATGATGCCGGCGCTGCACAAACAGTAATGGCTGGTACGTATAACAACCTGACTTTAAATAATGCAGCCGGCGGAAGTTTATCCGGTAATGCAACTGTTAATAATGTGCTTGCGCTTAATGCAGGTAATTTGAATGTTGGCGGTAATACGCTGACACTCGGAACTGCGGCAACAGTTACAACAACCGGTTCGTTCTCTTCTACTGACATGATCATTGCGAGCAATGCTTCAGGCCAGGTTTTGAAGCAGTACGCAGGTTCAGGTTCGTTCACTTATCCTATAGGCGATGTAATTCCTAACTATTCACCAATTACGCTTAGCGTGACAGGTGCAGGTTCTGTAGGTGTATATGTAAGGAATGTTAAAGATCCCAACGATCACGCAGTGACTGACTACTTGAACCGTTACTGGCATGTGGCTACTTCTGGTATTACCAATTATTCAGTAACCTCAGCTAACTATGTTAGCCCTGGTGATGTTGTTGGTACAGAAAGCAATATTCACGCAGGGCAGTGGACCGGTACTATACCTTGGATCATGGGTGCAACTGAATCAGGAAGTTCGCTTTCATTTGGAACTATTTCCAGGTCTGTTACAGAGCTTTCAGGTCTTAGCGCTCCGGTTCCATCGTTTACAGTGTCTCCTGGCGCAGCCGTTTGTGCTGGTGTTGGTAACACAGTGACTTATGGCACTCAATCAGGCGAAACCAGCTATGTGTGGAATGTGCCAGGAACCGCAGGTACAGATTATGTTATTACTTCTGGCGGTACCGGCTCTTCGAATAATACCGTGACCCTTTATTGGATCACTCCGGGAAGCATGACGGTGACGGTTAACTACACAGATGCTGATGGTCTTACTGGCATCAGCCCTGCTACGAATACAACTTTTGTAAGCTCATTAACGCTTGCCGCTTCCAATAACAGTCCTGCCTGCGTAGGTGGCACTGTGAACCTCTCTTCTGGCGAGGCAGGAACGGCAACTCCTGTTACTTATGCATGGAGCGGCCCGATATCGTATGGCAATACTGCTTCTAATCCTACGTTGAGCATTTCAGGTACAGGCATGGCAGGTACATATACAATAGTAGCTACAGGCGGCAGTTGCACTGTGACAAGTACGACAATCGTAACAGTTAATACCCTCGCGATTAGCCCATCTAACGATGGCCCTGCATGTGTTGGCGGAACAATCAACCTGTCTGCCAATGCGAGTGGTTCTGAAACGCTGACTACCTACACATGGAGCGGACCAAGCTACAGCTCATCCTCGATGAATCCTGTTCTTAGCGGAGTGACTACAGCTACATCTGGCGTTTATACATTAACAGTAAGTGGCAGTGGTTCTGGATGCAGCGGTACAAACACTACAACAGTTGTAGTAAATACGATAGCCGCAGCGCCGAACAATGATGGTCCTGCTTGCGTAGGAGGAACTGTTAACCTTACATCTAATGTCACAGGCACAGCAACTCCTACTACCTATTTCTGGAACGGGCCGATTGGTTATACCAGGACCATAGCAAATCCTTCATTGAGCAGTGCGACCACCGCGATGTCAGGTACTTACAACTTTACAGTTACCGCAACCGGTTCAAACTGTATAGCGACAGGTTCTACAAGCGTGATCGTAAACACAATAGGTATTACTGCAGCTAATGATGGTCCTGCGTGTGTAGGTGGAACGATCAATTTGTCCTCGACGCCATCTGGAACTGCTACGCCAAGTGGCTATTCATGGAGTGGGCCAAGCTTTAGCGCCGGCGTACAGAATCCGCTGCTGACTGCAAGTGCAACAACTGCAATGAGCGGTGTTTATGTTGTGACGATAACTGCTACAGGCTCTGCTTGTTCTGCAATTGGTACTACTACTGTTACCGTAAATACGGTTGCCATTGCGCCATCTAACGACGGTCCTGCATGTGTAGGCGGAACAGTAAATTTGTTTGCTAACGCGACCGGCTCTGAAACGATCACTTCGTATTCATGGAGCGGGCCAAGCTATAGCTCACCAGCAACCAACCCATCGCTGAGTTCAGTTACCACGGATATGGCAGGTACTTATACCCTGACAGTGACGGGTAGCGGTTCAGGCTGCAGTGCAACAAATACCACTACAGTAGTTGTGAATACGATAGCTGCTGCACCGAATAATGACGGACCTGCCTGTGTAGGCGGAACAGTTAACCTTACATCCAATGTCACAGGTACTGCAACTCCGGGCACATATTTCTGGAGCGGCCCGATTGGTTTTACCAACAGCACAGCTAATCCTTCACTGAGCGGTGTAACCACAGCTATGGCAGGTACTTACAACTTCACTGTTACAGCAACGGGTTCGAACTGTGTTGCAACGGGTTCTACTATCGTGACTGTCAACACCTTCAGCATAGCCGCCGGCAATGACGGCCCTGCATGTGTTGGAGGTTCGATCAACTTAACTTCTACACCATCGGGTTCATTAGCGCCAGTCAGCTATTCATGGGGCGGCCCGTTATCGTTTGGCGCCGGAACCCAGAATACTTCGTTGACTACCAGCGCTACAACAGATATGTCAGGTATTTACACAGTGACCATTACGGCACCTGGCTCCGCTTGTTCTGCGACGGCTACGACGAACGTAGTAGTAAATACCCTCGCTACGGCTCCGTCTAATGATGGCCCTGCATGCGTGGGCAGCACAGTTAACCTGTTTTCTAACATTACCGGTACTGCGGTACCAACTACATATTCCTGGAGCGGGCCTTCATTCACTGCGGCCACTTCAAATACATCACTCAGCAGTGTTACTACCGACATGACGGGTACCTATAACTTTACAGTAACTGCTACTGGCTCTGGCTGTATCGCGACAGGATCTACGAATGTAACAGTTAACAACCTTGGTGTTGTGGCTGGTAATGATGCTCCTGCCTGTGTTGGTGGTACAGTAGATCTTACAGCTACACCTTCCGGCAGCGAAGTGCCGACCAACTACAACTGGTCAGGGCCTCACAGTTTCGTTTCTACATTGCAGAACCCTGTGATCAGCGGCGCGACATTGCTTACAGCAGGCACATATACCGTAACGATGAGTGGTACCGGCACGGGTTGTTCTACAACCGCGACGACTACTGTAACGATCAATACGCTCAGCATCACAGCTGCTAACGACGGTCCTGCGTGTGTCGGTGGAACCATTAATTTAACCTCATCGCCATCAGGCACAGCGGTGCCAACCAGTTATTCATGGGGCGGCCCTCTGAGCTTCGGCGCGGGTACACAGAACACAAATCTTACTACAAGTGCTACGACAGATATGTCGGGTATCTATGCAGTGACCGTTACAGCTACAGGTTCAGGTTGTACAGCAGTGGGCACAACAAGTGTGACTGTTAACAGCTTTGGTGTTGCGGCAACGAACGATGGTCCTGCGTGCTTGAATGCAGTTGTTATCCTGACCTCTACACCATCGGGTTCTGCAGTTCCGACCTCCTACTCCTGGAGTGGCCCGTCATCATTCAGCAATACGAACCAGGTCACCTCTATTGCCCCGGTAGCGTTCTCTAACGCCGGCGTATATACGGTGACAGTGACAGCAAACGGTTCTGCATGTACCGCAACAGCAACCACCAATGTAGTGATCAGGTCACTGTCTATTAATGCCTTCAATGATGGCCCGACCTGTGCCGGATTGATAACTAATCTTACCTCAGTACCTGGTGGAACCAGCGTTCCGACCAGCTATACCTGGAGCGGCCCGCTGAGCTTCAACGCAACAACACAAAACACGATGCTGTCCCCTGCGGCGGTTCCGATGACCGGTACCTATACCGTAGTTGTAACAGCGGTTGGTACCGGCTGTATAGCTACGGCTACCACATCTGTGATCGTATTGCCGATACCTGTTTCGATCTCCGGTACGCCTCAGATGTGTGTTGGTTCAACCAGCACATTGAGCGACGCTACAGCGGGTGGTGTATGGAGCAGTACTAATACCGGTATTGCAACCATAGGAACAGCAGGCGCGCCGACATCCCCGCACCTGGTGTCCGGGTTGTACATGGGTACAGCAACAATATCTTATACTACGAGCAACGGTTGCGCAGCAACAGTTGTAGTAACCGTTAATCCAAATCCTGTTATCACCGGCATGGCCCCTATATGTTTAGGAAGTACATTGGGCCTCACCGACAACATCCCCGGCGGTACCTGGAGCGCATCGAACGGCCATGCAAGCGTAGGAACATCTACGGGTGTTATCACGGGCGCTTCAATAGGTACGGACGTAATAACTTATACTTTACCAACCACGTGCCGCACGACAGCGGTGGCCACGGTTAACGGAGCCCCCAATGCTATCGGCGGCACACCGCACGTATGCCAGGGGCAGACCACTACGCTCAACGAGATCACCGGTGGTGGAACGTGGGTAAGCGGTAATCCGTCGGTGGCCACAGTAGGCTCATCGGGCAGCCCTGTTACGGTAACCGGCCTTCTTGGCGGTACAACAGTAGTTTCGTATATCCTTCCATCCGGCTGTTATTCCAGCGTTGTAGTAACGGTTAATTCTCTTTCAGCGATCACGGGCAATGCAGTTGTCTGCCAGGGATCAACGCTCACCTTAAGTGACCTTGCCCTTGGCGGCACGTGGGTGAGCCACACACCGGCAGTAGCGACGATAGGTTCTGTGAGCGGTATCGTTACGGGTATTGCCGGCGGCACCTCACTTATATCCTACACCACGTTCAGCGGTTGCCAGACGACAGCAGTAGTTACGGTAAGCCCTGCTACGGCTATCCTGGGTACAGCGAGCGTATGCGAAGGCGGAACAACGAGCCTGAGCGATGCCACAGCAGGCGGCACATGGAGCAGCAGCAGCCCTGCCAATGGCTCAGTAGCTGCAGGCTCAGGCCTCGTAAGCGGCATCCTAGCCGGCACAACGACGATCAGCTATACGATCACAGGCAGTGGCTGTTCGGCTACGAGAGTGGTAACCGTTAATGCTGCGGCCGGCACGATCACCGGAACACCAACCGTATGCGCAGGCCTTATGACCAACCTTACAGACGGTACACCAGGCGGCGCCTGGATCAGCGGTACCCCAACGAAGGCCACAGTAGGCACAGACGGTACCGTAACAGGTGTAGCGGCAGGTACATCATCCATTACATATAAAATGACCACAGGCGGCTGCCAGGCAACGCAGGTAGTAACGGTGAACACGACCCCTGCAACGATCACGGGCAATGCACCAGTCTGCCAGTCGGCAACAGTAACCTTACACGAGACAACAACCGGCGGTGCATGGAGCACGCTGGATATATCCATAGCTATGGTAGGCAGCACCGGTATAGTAACCGGCGGAAGCGCTGGAACAGCAACGATCACCTATGCGATGCCAACCGGCTGCCAGAATACAACGATAGTGACGGTTAACCCGATCACGCCGATCACCGGAGCAGCGCCTGTATGCGTTGGCGCGACCGTATCGCTTACAGATGCCACTACAGGTGGTAACTGGAGCAGCAGTGTACCTGCAAGGGGCACAGTGGATGCGTCGGGCAATGTAACAGGCATAGCCGCAGGACCGGTAAACATTACCTATACGATACCGGCTACAGGTTGTAAGGCCATAGCTGCGGAAACAGTCAATGCATTGCCATCGGCCATCACTGGCGGATCTGTCGTGTGCAGCGGCGGCTCAACATTAGCGCTTCGTGATGCAACAACCGGCGGCATTTGGTCCAGCCCGGCTGGCAGCGGCGGCTCAGCAACAGTAGATGGCTCAGGCAATGTAACAGGCACAGGAGCAGGTACAGTTACCATAAGCTATGCAGTGAGCGGTTGCAGCGTTTCCAGAACAATAACGGTGACCGCAACACCGGCGGCTATCACCGGCAATACGCCAACATGTGCAGGTACAGCGCTTTCCCTTGTAGAAACAGTAGGCGGCGGCACGTGGAGCAGCAGCAACACAGCGGTAGCAACGGTAGGCACCGATGGTACGGTTACCACGGTAGCCGGCGGCACCTCAACGATCAGCTATACGACCGGAGCAGGTTGCAGCGCATCAGTGGTAGTAACAGTAAATACGATACTTGCGATCACGGGCCTTCCAAGCGTATGCCTTGCCTCTACTACGAGCCTTGCAGACGTAACACCCGGAGGTACCTGGAGCAGCAGCGCTGCAGGCACCGCAAGTGTTGGCAGCACCGGTATAGTAACCGGCAATGCAATAGGCACAGCAACGATCAGCTATACAACAGCGAGCTGTACGCGGACAACGACGGTGACCGTTAACCCGGTACCTACGGCTATCGCGGGTACACTGACCACCTGCGCAAGCGGCACGACATCACTGAGCGATGACGGCAGCGGCGTATGGAGCAGCACCAATACTACGGTGGCTACGATCGCCTCTACAGGTGTAGTGAGCGGTGTATTGGCAGGCACAACAACAATAAAATATACAGCGGGCTCGGGCTGCTTTGTATCTGCGGTAGTTACCGTAAATGCAGGCCCGTCGCCGATAGGCGGAGCATCATCTGTATGCGCAGGCTTAACGATCAGCCTGAGCGACTTCCTTGCAGGCGGCACCTGGAGCACAACGAGCAGTTTTGCATCAGTAGATGGTTCGGGCAATGTACTGGGTATCAGCGCGGGTTCTGCGGTGATCACGTATACGGGCCCTACGGGCGGTTGTTTTGTTACCCGCACGATCGCAGTTAATGCGCTTCCTGCCCCGGTATCGGGCAACCCAGTGGTATGTATCGGCCGCAACACGTTCCTTTCTGATGCAACCGGCGGCGGCGTATCATGGACGAGCAGCAATACCGGAGTGGCTACTATCTCCGGCTCAGGAGCTGTTACCGGCGTAAGCAGCGGTAACGCCACTATGACGTACCTGGTGAGCAGCGGCTGTATCTCAACAGTAATAGTAACAGTAAATCCACAGCCTTCCGGCATCAGTGGCAATACGCCATTGTGTGTGGGCAACAGTATATTGCTCGGCGATATATCGGGCGGCGGCGTATGGAGCAGCAGCAATGGCACAATAGCAACAGTTGGCTCAGACGGCACGGTAACCGGTGCCTCCGGCGGCACGGCAGTGATCAGCTATGTAGTTAACGGCGGCGGCTGCTATGCTACGGCAATAGTTACGGTAACAGCGGTTACTCCGATAACCGGGGCATCAATAGTATGTACCGGTTCATCAGTGACACTGAACAATACGACAGCAGGCGGTACCTGGAGCAGCGCAAGCGGCACAGTTACCGTTAATGCGAGCACCGGCAGCGTATCGGGTTCATCCGCAGGCACCGCGGTCATCACGTACACCTTTGCAGGCGGTGGCTGCGCAGCTACAAAAACAATAACAGTAAATACAACACCAACAGCGATCACCGGCACCGGTCTTCTGTGTATCGGTACACAGCTTGCACTGAGCGATGCGGCAACCGGCGGTTCATGGACGAGCAGCAACACAGGCGTGGCGGGCGTATCCGGCAGCAGCGGTATAGTTACCGGTTCAGCAGCAGGTACAGCAACGATCACCTATACGCTTGCGGGCTGCCAGGCCACAACGCTGTTAACGGTAAATACAGCATCTCCTGTAACCGGATTCAGCAGCATCTGCGCAGGCGGAGTGGCAAATATGCATGACGGCATCGGCGGCGGCACATGGAGCAGCAGCAACCCAGCAGCCGGCACGATCAGCGCCACCGGCGTAGTAACCGGAACAGGAGCAGGCATCACCACCATATCTTATTCACTGGCCAGCGGCTGTGTGAACACCTTGGTTATGACCGTGAATGCGCTCCCTGATGCGATCACCGGCAACGGAGTGATATGTGTGGGTGGTATACTGAACCTGACCGATGATATCACAGGCGGCACCTGGTCGAGCAGCAATGGCGTGGCCACAGTTGACGGCTCCGGCGATGTTTCTGCGGTAGCTATCGGTACGGCAACGATCGCCTATACGAGCGCAACAGGCTGTGTGACCTCAGTAGTGGTAACAGTAGGCGCTACCCCGGCACCGATCACGGGTACCGCTGTAGTATGTGAAGGCGGAGTGATCACGCTCAACGACGCCACCCTTGGCGGCGTATGGACAAGCACCTTAACAAATGCAACCGTAGGTTCTGCAACCGGCGTAGTAACCGGTGTAGCCTTCGGCACAACAACGATCAGCTACACCCTGGCGGGCTGTGGCAGTGTATCGGTTGATGTGACGGTCAATGCGTCACCGGCTGCGTTCACCAATAATATACCGGTATGTATCGGCTCTTCATTCACGCTTGGTGAAACAACCGGCGGCGGCACATGGAGTGCAACCGGCGGAAATGCAACAGTAGATGGCTCAGGCGATGTCTCGGGCGTAACAGCAGGTACCGCTACGGTATCCTATACAGTGGCCAGCTGCAGTACAACAGCCGTGGTAACAGTGGCGGCCATGCCGGCAGCAATTACGGCCCCGTCATTTATATGCCTTGGTTCAACAACAGACCTTTTTGATGCTACTGCGGGCGGATTGTGGAGCACATCAGATGCTACAGTCACCTTAGGCACCTCTACCGGAGTGCTTACGGGAGTAAGTATCGGTACGGCATCGATCACCTATACTACAGCAACCGGCTGTACAGCAACAACGATTGTTTCGGTGAATACCGCTACCAGCCCGATCTTCGGTGCATTAAATTTGTGTATCAGCACAAGCACACTTTATACAGATGCGACCTTCGGTGGTGCGTGGTCGAGCAGCAATACCGCTGTGGCTACTGTAGGCACCGATGGCACTGTAAATGGTATGGCTGTCGGTACGGCAACGATCAGCTATGTAACAGGCGGCTGTATCTCTACCCAGGTCATCGCAGTGAACCCTGCACCTGCCGGTATTTCGGGCCCGTCATCAGTTTGTCCGTCATCAACAATTACAGAAGTGGATGCAACCGGCGGCGGCGTGTGGAGCACGACCAGTTCCTTTATTTCACTGGACGGTTCGGGTGATGTATCCGGCCTGAGCTCCGGCGTGGCTACCATAACCTATACACTGGGCACCGGCTGCTTCGTTACCAAAGTCATCAACATCAGCACTGCGCCATCGGCAGTTCTTGGCCAGCTTACGGTATGTGTCGGCGCTACCACGTTCGTATCTGATGCGACATCAGGCGGCGTCTCATGGAGCAGCAGCAATACCACAGCAGCCACGATCTCCAACTCAGGTGCGGTACAAGGCCTGTCAACCGGCACCAGCACGATCACCTATACGACCACCGGCGGCTGTTTCATAACAGCAGTGGTAACGGTGAATGCAGTGCCTGCGTCAATATCAAACAACAGCGCTATATGCCAGGGCACATCGATCGTGCTTACCGATGGCTCAGCCGGCGGATCGTGGACCAGCAGCAATTCGGGCATCGCATCTGTAGGCACCGACGGTACGCTGACCGGCGTATCCGGTGGTACGGCGAAGATCACCTACACCGTAAATGGAGCAGGGTGCAGCACAACAGCAGTGGCTACAGTTAACCCATTGCCTAATGCAGGCACATTGTCCGGCTCTGGCATCGTATGTGTGGGTGCAACGATCACCTACAGTGATGCAGCAGCAGGCGGCACCTGGAGCTCTACAGCTATAGGCACAGCGACAGTAACCGCATCAGGAGCAGTGACTGGTATCGCACCGGGCACCAGCGCCATATCCTACACCGTGACCAATGGTTGCGGCACAGCAGCTGCTACAGCAGTTGTAACCGTTAACCCATTACCGTCTGCGGGTACGATCACCGGCTCAGTAGCCGTGTGTGCAGGATCAGCAGGATCGCTTACCGATGCAGTTGCGGGCGGCACCTGGAGCACATCGAACAGTATTGCTTCTGTAGATGGTTCAGGTAATGTAACCGGCGTAAGCGGCGGTACATCAATAATATCTTATACCGTGAGCAGCAGCTGCGGCAGCGCGAGCGCCACAGCAATAGCCACAATTAACCCGATAAGCCCGATCACGGGCACCCCATCGATGTGTGTGGGCTTCACCAGCACACTGACAGATGCAACAACAGGCGGTACCTGGAGCAGCAGCACAACCTCAGTAGCAACGGTAGGATCATCCACCGGCGTTGTAAGCGGCGTTGCCTCCGGCACCTCTACAGTGATATACACCTCACCATCAGGCTGTACCCGTTCAGTAGTGATTACGGTAACGTCATCGCTTCCTGCGATCACCGGCACACTTGGTGTATGCGTTGGTTCTACTACCGCGCTTACAGACCTCACCCCCGGCGGTACCTGGACGAGCAGCAGCCCGTCACTGGCATCGGTAGGCGGAACAACCGGTATTGTTACCGGCTCTGTAGCCGGCACAGCGCACATCACCTATACGGTGGGCGGCAGCTGCCAGTCTATCACAACAGTGACAGTTAACGGAGCGCCATCAACACCGGGCGGATCAGCGACCATATGTCTTGGCTCATCAATTACTGTCAGCGACCTGGTATCAGGCGGCGACTGGACTAGCTCAGGCAGTGTATCCTCGGTAGCTACCGGCACTACGCTGACCACAGTAACCGGCAACACCCTTGGTACAGGTACAGTGACCTACACCCTTGCCGGCAGCGGTTGCGCGAAGACCAAGACAATAACAGTGAACAGCCTCCCTACGGCAATACTGGGTAACCCGGTTGTGTGCGGCATCGCGGCAGTCACGTTCCTGTCTGACGCTACTGCCGGCACATCATGGACGATCAGTCCTGTGGGCACAGCAACGGTGAGCGGAAGCGGCCGTGTGTATGGCGTATCACTGGGCACGGCAACGGTTACGTATACCGGCACGAACACCTGTATAATAACAACAGTGGTTACGGTTGACGGCGTACCGGCAGTTGCAGCGATCTCAGGCGTTAACAATGTAAGCCATGGCAGCACGGTAACATTAAGCGATATTACACCAGGCGGTGTATGGAGCAGTGCCAACAGCGCCATAGCAAGTGTGGATGGTGTAGGTGATGTAACAGGCGTTGCAGCATCGGGCACAACCACGATCAGTTATACAGTTACCGATGCACTGGGATGTGCAGGCCATGCTACACAGTCAATGACCGTTCACACTCCAGCGCCACCATCACATGTAGTTGGCGGCACAGCCACGCTGTTCACCGGAACGAGCGTGAGCATAGCCGATGAGATCGCCGGCGGCGTGTGGAGCAGCAGCAACACGGGAGTGGCAACAGTGGACAACGCAGGTTCGATCACCGGTATCACACCGGGTGCGGCCAGCATCACCCACATAAGCACAACCGGCTGGGGCGAAACAACGACCACGGTAACCCCGGTAATCGTAAGTGAGCTTCCAGTTGATGTACGTGTAGTGCCAAACCCGAACAACGGTGCGTTTACCGTTAAGGGTACATTAGGAACACTGCAGGATGAAGAAGTATCACTTGAAGTTACCGATGTACTGGGCCAGGTTATCTACACCAGCAAGGTGATGGTACACGGTGGTAAGATCAACGAGAAAGTATCTATGAACAATACATTTGCTAACGGCATGTATATGCTCACAGTACACAGTGGCTCTGAAAACAAGGTGTTCCACTTTGTGATAGAGAAATAATCTGTGGAGTATTTTAAGAAAGCGGGGCTGGCCATTTGGTTAGCCCCGCTTTCTTGTTTTGCTAAAAGTGATAATTTCGGGTGGGAGATAGCCGCAAAAATAAACCCCGGTTCACGGGGTCCTTACGAAATACTTAGGGGTTGCTAAATAACTCAACATTCGCTCATTAGTAAAATGGATGTATAATAGTGCTGTTTTATTAGCCATTGGTATAGGGACAGAAGTGCTTGCCTCGTCATATTGACGAGGTTGAGCACTAAGGCTATACAGGCAA
>CAIRTW010000358.1 GCA_903881585.1 uncultured Bacteroidota bacterium
GATTTTGTCTTTAAAACAAGTTCGTTAGTTGCAGTGACACCATTAGCAATAGCAAGTAACATTTTAAGTCTGGGCTTGATGGAAAGTGTGCTATTGCCAATTCGCTTCGTAAGTTCAGCAACCGACTCTTTGACAACTATTTTATGTAATTTGGCCATACTAATCTATAACAAAAATCATGCCGAATTTTGACGCCCAATTGGTATAAAACCGAAGATTTGGCTACATCCCCTGCAAGTAGATAGGGCGATTCAATGTATTTTCCCTTAGTGAGTGTATAGATGCGCAGCCACTGGTTTTGCGGGCTTACTACCCAATATTCCTTTACACCAGCTTCTTCGTAAACATCATATTTCTTCTTCAGTTCTTTGGCATTATTGCCGGGGCTAAGTACCTCTACTGCAATATCGGGTGCACCAATACAGCCTTTTTCATCCAGTTTAGACAAGTCGCAGATAACACAAACATCCGGCTGCAATACCGTAATAACATCCTTATCGTCTTTTGATTTTCGCGGAATGCGTACATCGAAGGGTGCGGTATAAACCTCACATGGTTTTCCTTCAAGGAAGTTGCCCATATATCTATATATATGCCCCGCAAGCTTCTGATGCGCACGATTCGGAGCCGGGCTCATTTTAAAAACCTTCCCCTTTATCAATTCCACGCGCTCTTCAAACTTCCATTTGAAGTAGTCAGCATAAGAATATGTTTTACTAAGGTCGAGATCTGCAAACCGCATGTTGTAAAATTAAAGCAAAAATCTATTTCCCCGGTGCCAGCAATGAATAAATAGCCGAATCATAAAATACGCCATCAAAGAAATAATTTTCCCTGAAATAGGCCTCGCGTATAAATCCATTTCTTTCCAGCAGGTTTTTGGAAGCTGTGTTTTCAGGGTCAATATTAGCCTCTACAGAATGGAGCTTCATAACGTTGAAACCGTACTGGAGTATCGCCTGCATGGCTTCGCTCATTATCCCCTTGCCATAATGCTCAGGATGTAGCACATAGCCGGTCTCTGCGCGGAAATGCTCCTTCTCCATTCGCCAAAAGCTGATATTGCCGATCATTGTCGGGTCGTCTTTTAGTGTTACAGCCCAGCAGATCCCATCGTTCCGTACCAGGTTGTCATTGACCATCTCCAGCCATTTCACCGCCTCATCCACCGACTGTGCCTTCGGCCTGCCTATGTATTTCATAACCACGTCATCAGACCGGAAGAAGAATACCTCGTTTGCATCAGCGGCGGTCATTTGCCGTAATATCAGCCGTTCGGTAGTCAGCACCGGGAAAGGGTCAAAGTTCAGTTCCAGCATACATTATTTTGTTTGTAAAAATACCTTTTCCCCGATAAAACCACTCAAAAGAATATCCTCTTCTCCACACCCTTTAACACCCCAAAAACTAAGCAACTAAAATATTTTCACTATCCTTGTGCCACAAAGTGAGCTAATTATGAAACTAAAACTTACATTACTACTATCCATTGTTCTCCTGCCGCTGTTCTCCTTTGCACAGAGCAGCATCACTATTTTCTCTGAGGACGGAGATAAATTCTACATGTTGCTCAATGGCCAGAAACAAAATGATGTGGCACAGGTCAATGTGCGAATTGATGGCCTTACGCAACCGTATTATAAAGTAAAGATCGTTTTTGAAGACAAGGCCAAAGGAGAAGTTGACAAGAATATTCCTGTGAATGACCCCGCTACTAACGCAAATGCAGACGTTATATATAAGATCAAAAATAAGGACGGAGATATGAAACTCCGTTATTTTTCGGCACAGCCGGTGCAACCCAATTACACACCACCTGCAGATGTGTATGTAATGCACTATGGCCAGCCCGCGCCCGCTGCCAATACAGTAACACAAACCACGGTTACCACTGCACAGGTAAACCCTAATAGCTCTATGAATGTGAACGCAGGTGGTGTAAGCATGACCGTGAATATGCCCGACGCAAATATGACCACTACCCAGACAACAGTGACAAGAAGCACTACAACCACATCATCATCTGATAATAGCTACAACCAGCAGCAGCAAATGGACCAGCCTGCAGGCTGCCGGTACCCAATGGATTTTGGCAGCTTTAAGTCAGCGAAGGAAACAGTGGAAAAGGCAAGTTTTGAGGATACTAAACTTTCAACGGCTAAATCTATACTCGGCAGCAATTGCGTTTCTGCAGAGCAGGTAATGCAGATCTGCAAATTGTTCTCGTTTGAAGCATCTAAACTTGAGTTTGCCAAATTTGCGTACAGCAAAACGACCGATAAAGGCAACTATTTTAAGGTGAACAATATATTCGATTTTGACGCCAGCAAAACCGAGCTGAACAATTATATCAGCAATGGCGGAAGGTAGGTGTATCCATTTCTTTAATATTTCTTTGCCCCCGCAACGCCGGGGGCATTGTTTTTACAGGCTTTATAATATGAAATTGGGATTATATTAAGGATTAGATTTTAACCTTTGTGTGATCTTTCAGTCCTAACAATCCGGGCATAAGATTGCAGTACTATTTAAAAAACGTTCGTAGTTGAAATTAGCAATACTGTTTGCTGCAATTTTTGTGTGCTTGCTCCCTGCCGTGGGGAGCAATGCGCAAGAGAACCATGCTGTACCTATACAGCCCCCCGGAGATTCCATTGTCAACGATAATGCTCCTGCAAAGCGCAACTACAAAAACGAGCTTGATTTTAAAGACCTTGCCGGCGATCTGTGGCACGATGTAACCGGCAGAAAAGTGGCGAAACGGATAGATACCGGAGAGGTGATCAATACAAAAGTCCGCATCTCTGCAGTGCCGGCCGCCGGTTATTCTCTTGCTACCGGATTGGCCGGGCTTGTTGCAGCCAACGCCACTTTTCGTACCAATGTTGATGCCAATACATCGACCATGGTCACCAGCTTCACCTACACGGTACGCAACCAGATCATATTGCCGCTGATCACCAGCATCTGGACGGGCGACAATAAATACAATATCGTTACCGACTGGCGCTATGTGAAGTTCCCCTCCTATACCTATGGGCTGGGCGGCTATACCACCATCAGCGATGGCTATCTGATCGATTATTCAGCCATCCGCCTCCACTCTACGCTGCTGCGGATGATAAGGCCCAATATGTATGCCGGCATAGGCTACAACGTGGATTATTTTTACAACATTCAGGAGATCAACCCGCCCGTAGGGAAAATAACGGATTTCGAGCGGTATGAGCTGAGCAAAATTGTCGATAAAACCGAATTCTCATCCGGCATTACCTTCAATTTTTTGTATGACAACCGGTCGAACCCGCTTAACCCGGAAAAAGGGAACTTCCTTAATGTCATATACCGTACCAATGTGGTAACATTGGGCAACAATTACAGCTGGCGGTCACTGGTCATCGATGCCCGCAAATACATACCCTTTCCATCCAACTCTGAAAACGTGCTGGCCTTTTGGACCTACGATTGGTTTACCATTACCGGCCAGGCGCCCTACCTGATGATGCCAAACACCGGCGGCGACCCATTCAGCAATACAGGCCGCGGCTACATACTGGGCCGCTTCAGGGGAAATAATATGGCCTACGTGGAAGGGGAGTACCGTTTTGGGCTCACTAACAACGGGCTGATAGGCGGCGTTGTTTTTGCAAATGCCGAGTCCGTTACCGAGGAAACTTCCGGAAAATTTGAAACCATAGCTCCCGGCTGGGGCGCGGGCATAAGGCTGAAACTGGATAAATTTTCAAGAACGAATGTAGCGCTCGACTACGGCTTTGGCCTCAATGGCTCGGGCGGTTTATTCGTGAACATAGGCGAGGTTTTTTAGAAATAGGATGGGCGCTTACTACAAGCATTGGCACCTGCCACCCTTCCGAAGGGCACAATCAGCCGGCCATTTTCAAATTCCCTCATTTTCAAATTTTCAAACCTGCCTGCCGGCAGCTATGCCTTACCCAAATTTAATTGCCTAAAAGTAGTATAAAAAACTTCGGCATCGCATACCCTTTGATAACCCAACCAAACAGTTTTCAATCCAGGCG
The DNA here is from genome assembly GCA_903881585.1 of uncultured Bacteroidota bacterium. Taxonomy (GTDB): domain Bacteria; phylum Bacteroidota; class Bacteroidia; order Chitinophagales; family Chitinophagaceae; genus Nemorincola. The sequence goes on from CAIRTW010000358.1 coordinate 4,041, forward strand.
GACCATCACTTTTTCTCCCTAAATGACC
>CAIRTW010000359.1 GCA_903881585.1 uncultured Bacteroidota bacterium
CTCTTCTGGTTTTGCCTGCCCAAACACTTGTTCCAATCGCCAACTTCATTTGTTATTGATGATGATCACGGGCAGTTACTGGGCGCCTCCATCGCGTCCGATGGGCAATGGCGGTTCCCGTATGATGCGCAAGTACCGGATAAATTTAAGGCCTGTATTATCGCTTTTGAGGATCAGCGTTTTGAACATCATCCCGGTTTTGACCCGTTAGCCTTAGGCCGGGCCATCAGGCAAAATTTCAGGGCCGGGCATGTGGTGAGCGGAGGCAGTACACTCACTATGCAGGTTATACGGCTGTCAACACGCAACCATCGCACCATCTGGCAAAAAATGCTGGAGGTATTTAGGGCGATGCGATTGGAGTTAACCTATTCCAAAGCAAAAATACTGGCGATCTATTGCAGCAATGCCCCAGGGTGTACCTCACCCTCCTCAAAAAGATCACCTCTTTTTTTGATTACAGCTACATATCCATGCGCCTGCCGGCATTGGTCATGGCTATTGCCAGCATCTTCCTGCTCTTTCATCTGAAAAAAAAGATATTCCCGGGCGGCACTGTTTTTAGCTACCTCTTTATCCTCATCCTCATTTCATCCCAAACCTTCACAGACTACCTGGTACAGGTGAAGCAATATGAGATCGAAATATTCCTCTGCCTGCTGGCGCTGTGGCAACTGGTAACTTTACTGGAAATAGGTGAGCATCGACTGCCGGCAAACAAATACAAATACTTCCTGCTCTGCCTTAGTTTCGCAGCAGCGCCATTCTTTAGCTATACCTACCCTATTGCCGTTGCCCCCGTTTTTCCGATAGCCATCTTATATGCTGCCTCTTTAAAAAAACAAACGACCGGCAACAAGACGAATCTTCTCCCGCTACTTATTCCGCTCGCTATTACCTGCGCAGCCATCATCATTTTCTACTTCATAGATGTAAAGCAACTTATGGCCGATAACCGTATGTACACGTCTTACCGCAGAATGCTGGGGCATGAGAAGGATGAAAGCCATGTATTTGAGAACTTCTGGACGTTTTTTTCACTGCTCGGTTCGGGGCTTATATTCGAGATAATATTTGGCGTATTGGGCATTGCGTCATTCGCCTATGGCATATACAAAGTCGCAAAAACAAAAAGGCAGCACTATACAAGAGCAGACTATTTCAGGTTGTATGCAGTGTTGCTGTTGCTCCTTACACTCGGCCTCATTTTCTCTGGCAAACTGATGGGCGGCGTAGCCCGGTTAACTGCCTTCACAGTGCCTTCCATCGCTATTTTGATCATCTCCTTTTTTGAAGACCTGAATACCAAATATCTCTACGTTAAAATCGCAAACATTGTAGCAACCATAGTGTTCGTAGGTTTAATCGGTAACATCCTCTCTACCTGCATCAATACCTTCACCTACCCCGAATACAGCAACCGCATCAAAACTTACCGTAATACCGCAGAAGCGCTAAAACTAGCCCGGCTGGGCAAAATGCCTATCCTCATCACCGATGGGGTGCGCGGAGATAAAATACTTACCCACGACAGCATTCCCGGCAAAGTACAATTCAACACCATCACTCCCGAGCAGATCGCTGGTGCAGATACCCTATGCGCCGAGGTGGTACTAAAAGTAAATCCCGGGTATAAAGCCTGGGACCCGATACCCGTTTATTGGCTGCCTGATACAAAGTGGGCCAACGAATATATGCAGCAACTGCCGCCGGATATCAAAACTGCAATGGTCTGCGATGGGATTAATTTCATGAAATTAAATAGGTAAATGCTGGCAACAAGCAGTAGATAACATCTTTTCGTATCTTTGATAAGCACAATAAAAAATGAAAAACGTAATAAAAACAGGAGACCGATCCATTGAAATCCAGTTGGGCGTTCTAATCTTCCAGGAAGGAGAAAGCTACCTGGCTTACTGCCCGGCGTTGGAACTGTCAACCTATGGTGATAGCATCAATGATGCAAAAGAAGCGTTTGAAGATCTGATCACGTCTTATGCCGAAGAATGTGAGAAAATGGGTACTCTCGAAAAAGACCTTACCGCACACGGATGGATACTACAATCCACTTCTGGCATGGTAGAGCCACCTAAAGAATTTGACATAAATATCCCGACAGGCATGCTCAGAAAATCCTATAATGAGACTTTCCGCGTTCCTTTACACGCTTGCTAGTTAACCAACATGGGGATAAAGCAAATACCGATCAGCAAATTCGTTAAATGGCTTGAAAGCAGAGGGCTAACCTACATAAGGACAACTGCATCTCACGATCATTATAACTACCCCGAGCGGGATCCGCGCCGTTTAACCCGGAACATCACCGTTCGTACCAAAGACAAGGATATCCCCCAGTTCCATATTCATACTAATCTTCAGACTTTACGCATATCAAAATCAGATTTTGAAAAGGAAATAAAAAGCGCTCTGACCATATCAATACTTCGCATATCAAAAACCCTGAAAAGATAATCCGCATCGCTACTATCGCCACCTTATCATTCATGATAGTATGGGGGCTTGTAACTGTTGTTGCCCAGGTCAAACCCTTTTGGGTGGACGAATGGCGGGTAATATACAATCTTAAATTCAAGACCGCGGCTACAATATGGGGCCCGCTCGATTTCATGCAGCAGTTCCCACGTGTTTACATTGAGCTTATCAAGGCGTTCGCCGCTCCTTTCGATTACAGCTACTTCACCCTTCGCTTCCCGCCTTACCTGGCAGGCACTCTAACGATCCTTCTGTGCTACCGCCTCATGAATAAAATATATGGGCGCGATAATGCCAACAGGTTTCTGTTTGTAATGATACTTATTTCCTGTAGCACCTTTACCGGATATTTCGTGCAGATCAAACAATATACAATGGATATGCTCCTCTGCCTCGTTGCTATCTGGCAATTGCTGGCATTGCTGGGCATAACAGGCGGCCCCATGGCCAAACGCTGGCGTTATCTGCTGTTGTGCGCCAGTTTCCTCATTGCTCCTTTTTTCAGCTATACCTACCCCATAGCTATTGCGCCTGTTTATATAGTGCTCCTGGTGCACAGCATTTATATCCTGAAAAATAACAACAGCCGCGCCGCCACAAGAAGAGTGTTATTGCTTAAGTGGTTCCCTCTGCTGGTCTGCACCGTGAGCATTTCTGTTTTCTATATCGTAGATGTAGCCCAGCTCCTGCATGATGAAGGGATGCATAAATGGTGGGGGCATTTAATGATGGCCAAAGGCTTTAGCTGGATGTCTTTGTTGAATAATATATGGGAGTTGTTTGCGCAGGTTGGCGCCGGGCTGGTATTTTGGTACATCTTTGGCACCCTCGGCATTGTGGCATTTATTTTTGGCATCTGGAGCTGTGTCGTCGCCATGCGCAAACAGCAATATGGTACAGCGGAGCTCACAAGGCTATACAGCGTATTGCTGTTGCTACTGGCTATTATCTTATCTGCTGCCGGCAAGTTTCCCCTTGGTGAGCCCCGACTCAATGCATTTACCATCCCCGCCATTTCCATCATCATTATCTATTTCCTCGACAGTATCTGGCAAAAAAAAGTAACGATCGGAGTGTCTCAGCTTCTTTCTTTTGTACTCTACGCCGGTGTTATAGGAAATATTTATACTACGTTCTATGCTAGCATCTCAGAGCCTGTATATGCCAGGCAAATGGAGATATACCGCTCCACAGAAACTGCCATTGTCATGGCACGGGCCAAAAAGCTCCCTATATTTATTACTCCCGGGGTAGCTTTCCCTTACGATACCACACAAAACGTTCCGTACTATACCACTGTGCCCGGCGACTGGGTACTCAAAACGTTTCCCGCATACAAAGTTGTCGATAGTGTACCCGTATTTGCCATTAATAATATAAGTGAGGTAAAGGAGGCTACGGCCCACCTGCCAGCATCAACTAAGTACGTAATGGCTGGCGATGGCATTTCTTATAAGATATTTACAAGATAAGGCGCAGTTGTTTGTAATGAAATGGCGCTTTTGCGCCACTTCATTAATAAAAACAACAAGGCATGGTATAAAAATGATAGTGTTTGCAAGCAGCTTAAGAAGGGTAATAGGGGCTGTGCATACGAGGACCTTTTGGCCCTTACATATATAGACGTAATACCAATTAGACATTAAAAAACGGCACTAAAGCTATTCATATAATAGTCGAAGGATGTGAGCGTTTTTATAGTTTCATTTTCAATGCTTTTTACTAGATCGGCAACTTTATCAGAAAGGTCATCAAGAGTCGGGAATA
>CAIRTW010000360.1 GCA_903881585.1 uncultured Bacteroidota bacterium
GATTTTGTCTTTAAAACAAGTTCGTTAGTTGCAGTGACACCATTAGCAATAGCAAGTAACATTTTAAGTCTGGGCTTGATGGAAAGTGTGCTATTGCCAATTCGCTTCGTAAGTTCAGCAACCGACTCTTTGACAACTATTGTATGTAATTTGGCCATACTAATCTATAACAAAAATCATGCCGAATTTTGACGCCCAATTGGTATTATAAGCCTCATCCAGGTACATGTCTTTTATGCGGTCATACAAAGAATGCTTATCTATTAAATGGGCAAATAAGCTTGCTGCCATTGCGGCCAGCATCAGGTAAAAGACAATACTATGCCGGTCTGTCATTTCGAGTACCAGGATTGCAGATGTAAATGGAGATCTTGTAACCCCGGTCAGGAATGCTACCATCCCTGCAAGGATCAAAATATTTGCATTTGAAGCGGAAAATTCAAATATCTGGGCCACTAATGCCCCAATGGTCGCTCCGGCCCCTAAAGATGGAGCGAATATGCCTCCGGCTGCACCTGTTGTAAATGATGCAACAGAACCTATGATCCTGAAAAATGGCAGTATAAAGCTGACGTGTTTATCTGCTGTAAATAGTATTCTAGTCATTTCAGTTTTGCCCGAACCTAAAATACCATCATTGAAAAAATAAGCTATAGTTGCTATCAATAACCCGCAGCCAATAATGTAGAGCAACTGAAAGCTTTTAAGTTTTATTGTACGTTTCCAGGCTATGATCCGTAAAATTATTACGCTCATTATACTGCCCAAAAAGCCCGCAATGCAGGCAACCAGCAATACAAAAACTATCAATTTTGCCGACACATTACTTACATCAGGATAGCCGAGATACAGATACGGCCCCAGGATGCCCTGCGCAGTAATACCAGCTATGATCACACCGGTAAACAAGGCTGTTTTAAAATAGCTGATATGGGTTTTCGCAAGCTCTTCCACCGCAAATACTATTCCACCCAGCGGGGTATTAAATGCCGCAGCAAGTCCGGCTGCAGCGCCGGTCATGATCATATTTTTTTTAGAAATTTTCGGCCATGATTCTGGCAGCAGATTATTCACTTTTCTGAATATGCTTCCTGCTATCTGTACAGTCGGCCCTTCCCTTCCAATAGCCCCTCCGCCTAAGATCATTAAAAGGGTAGAGATCACCTTCACCAGAATTATTTTAACACTCAGAAATTTATCAACAAGGTGGTTGTATTTGGGATTTGCAAGTTCGATAGCCGCCATTACTTGCGGAATCCCGCTCCCAGCAGCTTTATCATCAAATTTTTTAACCACCCACCATGCAAGCACAAAGCAAACTGGCGTCAGAATAAATATCAGCCAGCGATGGCCAAGAAAAATCACATGAGACAGTGATTCGCCATACATAAACAGTTTGGTGTATAGTACTGCTGCTACACCCGTCAGCAAGGCCGCGATCCAAAAAGGAAAAGCTTGCAAAACATTGGTCCGCACTTTCTCATTATAGATTTTAGCCAATATGGTCTTTAGCATATCACGTCTTTTTATCATGGTAGCGTAATCATTTCGGATGATTTAAATGCTTGTGCATCCTGATTATCCCCACTAATTTATGCCCCCCGAAAAGGGGGGTAAATAGTCAGTTTGTACCCGTGAATGTCGGCTATTTTGTCCTTTGGAGTGTAATATATAGCGTGAACATGTTTAAGTAGTTTAATCTCAATGGTCTGGCAACATATTCTCATCTGCTCCCCAATCCCTAACAGGCAAAAACATTTTACATCATATCCCGCATACGTCACATGACAGTGCAAAAAACGCACTATGGTGTCTTTCTGTTTTGCCCATCTTATTTCTTCAGTTTACCTTTGTTACCGCCGTAGCCCGTTTTAGGGCGTAGGAGGTTGTGCCGATTTATACCATTTATCCGCCCATTTGGCAAGAATGAAGCAAAATTGATATTGCGAAACTGTTGCAAGGAGCCGCAAAAACCCGCAGTATTCCCGCAACTTCCCAATCTGAATTTGCGGAAAAAAATAAGTTTTAATTAGTAGGGTGATGCTGTCAAAATTTATGATCCGCTATTCAGACTGAGCAATAAGTGAGCAACTTTTGAGCAACAATTTGTGGATATCTTTTCCTTGGTTCATTGACTATCAATAGTATCTGGTACTGGGAGATCGATAACAAAATTTTGTGGGAAGTGAGCAACTTTAAAATGAAAAATCTCCGCTAAGCAGGTATCAAAACCTTCTCCATATGGTAATGAGGTATGCCCACCTCCACAAATTCATCAGCTACCTGCTGGTAGTCCATGCTCTTGTAAAAGCCGAGCACCACTTTGCGTGCATGAAGGATGATCTTTTTGTAACCGGATTCAGCGGCATTTTGTTCCAGGGCCTGCACCAGTAAGCGGCCCACGCCCTTGCCCTGCCATTCATTATACACGGCCATGGCGCGCAGCTGCACAGTACCGGGGTCTTTGGGTTCCATAAGCACGCAGCCTACTATTTTTTCGCCCTCTTCGGCAATAAAAAAAGTGTTGGTGCTGTCCCGGCTCAGGTTTTCTTTGCTTAACGAGAGGCCCAGCGGCTTGCGGAGTATCGCCTCGCGCAGCTCCCATACCTGCTGGTACTTCGGAGAAGACTGGTCCATTATGGAAACGGAGATGCTCATGCTATTTGATTTCTATAGTTTGTACTTCTGTTGCTTTTATATAAAAAGTTATCACTTGCTCTTGTGCGCCCGGTATGGCAGGCACTTTCTTGAAGTGCACCTGGTATGCGCCCGGTTGTATGCTACGGTGCTGGTTAATAGGGTCGCCAAGGTTCAGTGTAGAGAAATAAAGGAATCTATCCCCTTCCTGCTTGTATAGGTCAACGGTTTTAATACTGCCCTCGGTAATAAATTTTCCGAAGCCGGGCTGTGGAATGGTGATTACCGCCTCATTGAAATCAATATCCTCGTTCCGGTCTATCTGCGGGAAGGTGTTGATCATGATGTGGTAGTTTCCTGGTTCGTACTCCAGCCGCTCGGTGCATTTTTGGTCCTGCACACGGCCCTGGGTTTTGTTGCGCTCTATTACCCGCGCCATAAATTCGCTAACCGGCCTGTTTGGCGCCTTTGCATATTCAAAGCTGAGCGTACAGGGGTGCACGATCACTTTTATTTTGGTTTTCTTGTTCGGCTCTATCTTTACGTTGCTCACCTCCAGGCTCCTGCGCGCAGAGAGGGATATGTTGAAAGTGCCCGTCGGCAAAGTAGTGATGGGATCAGGGTTGCCGCCGGCATCTACTGTGCGGTAAAAAGTTTTCACTATGCTTTTGGTAGCCGGGTCCAGCAGCAGCATTTGCGGGGTGCTGTTATAGAATTTTCCTTTGCCGTCAGTAAGATAGACCTCTACAGTTGTTTCTTTGGCATCCTCAACCTCCACTGTATATTTAGCTTCCTTTGGCTGGCCGGGCACATCCTTTTCGGGGGCCTTTACAGCAACCTTGGGCAGATCGATCTTAAGCGGTGGCAACGGCGGCATCTTCACAGGCACTATCGATTTTTCTTCTATAACGATAAGTATCTGTATCCGCCGGGCAGCAGCAAGCTGTAAACGCGCTAGTTTTTCTATCTTATTTTTAGGCGCAGTTGGCGTATCCACAACTACAGGCGGCAATTTCATATCCGCCTGCACGGGATTCGGATTTTTTAGCTTCGGGCTTCCCGTAGCAAGCGCCGTTGGCTGTGCAGGAGTAAGGTGATCAGTGCTTTCCTCAGTCAATGTTACCGGTATCTTTATATCAATGGAGGGCAGCCGGACGGGGCTGATATTTTGCGCTATCTGCGATGTTGTGTTAAGTAGCTTAGGGCGGGCAAGCGCCATGCCTTGCATATGCTCCTGCTCGTTTGGTACCACTATATCCACAGCCGGCATATTAACCTGGTTTATGCCTTTCAGTGTTGGCGCTGGTACTGCGAATGGTCTTGCCTGTGCCAAGGGCAACACATCAATATTATCGCTGGTGGCTGGCGCTACTATATTCACAGCCGGCATATTAGCCGGGTTTATGCCCTTCAGTGTTGGCGCCGGTACTGCGAAAGGTTTTGCCTGTGCCAGTGGCATCATATCAATATTATCACTTGTTGCTGGCGCTACTATATCCACAGCAGGTAGCGTGGCTTCTTTCGGCGGCTTAGGTGCAGATATGGCAGTGTAAAGGGGTTTATAGCTATTCAGCGGCAACCGGGCTATATTTTCAGATGGCAATTTTGCCGGCGGCAGGTCCACCTTTATTTTGGTTACAGGCTTCGCTGCCGTGTCTTTAGGCTTCGTAGCTATCGGCGCCACGGTGGTATCAATGAAAGTTTTTACCGGTTTAGGGACAGGCGTTTCAGGTATCACTTTCTTAATATCTGATTCGCTAACTTTTATTTCGGGGATGGTCACCTTCAGTACACTCGGCGCATTGGCGGCTATCGTTTGTATCTCCTTGTAGTCAGATTTGGTGATCTTCAGCAGCGGGCGAAACGCAGTTACAATAGTGCTCACCGCCTTGGGCATATCGGCATCCTTGGTCACCTGCAGGTAGTCGCCCATGCAGGAGTAGGTAACTTTTAAGGAGGGATCATCTTCCAGGCTCACAATGTAAGGCTTGAAATACACCTTGTACTTCATCAGCTTTTTCATTACGTCACATATGTCACCGCCGCAGCTTTCGCCGCCATCTGTTATCAGTATGATGCTGTAGGCATTATGGTCCTCGTCCACAAGATCGTACTTGGCAGCCTGCATGAGAGCGTAGGCAATGGGCGTAACCCCCAGCGGGTGTATATCATCGAGCCGCAGCGACATCTGCGTCCGGTTGTCTTTACTGAATGGCACCTCGTTTTTGGTATCGTAGCAGTTGTTCTGCTCCACGGTGTACTGGTGCCCGAAAACACGAAGCGAGAACTCTACCTGGCTGTTGATAGCATAAATACTATCCATGAGGCGCATGATGAGCTCATCAGCTGCTTTGTACTTCTCTTTACCGCTCGGCCACTTCTGAATCATACTCGACGATTCATCAAGCAGTATCAGTATGCGTGACTGTGTCAGCTCGCCCTTTGGCTGGGCAAACGAACTATAAGTACAAAAAAGACTTAATAAGAATACTAAAAAACCTTTTAAACGCATGAAACGCACTAAGATACTCTAAAACGAATAAAAACGAAATTCAAAAATACGGTGAAATCAGGGAAATGGGATTATGATTATTTTGGCCTGGTATAATAAAATGGTAAATTTGCATCATGGACATGCAGGTAGAAAAAATAGAGCTTATTAAGCGCCTAGTGGAAGTAAATAATGAAGCTATAATCAAAAAGCTAAAGGCTATCCTTATACCCGAAAAAAAAAATGGATGAGACAGAACGGCTTATGTCTAATCCTGAGCTCGCTAAAAAAGTGAGGGAAGGAAGGAAGGAGCTTAGAGAAGGCAAAGGGGTAAAGATGGATATAAAAGATCTATGGAAATAATTTTTACGTCCAAAGCGATGAAAGACCTTAAGCATTGGAAATCTTCCGGCAACAGCAGAATACAAAGGAAGATAATGGACCTTATCAATTCTATTTCTGAAAGCCCGTTTACCGGCATCGGCAAACCCGAACCTTTGAAGCACGATTATGCTGGTTGCTGGTCCAGACGCATTAATGACGAGCATCGAATAATTTATGAAATAATTGACGATTCAATAGAAATCCTTTCTTTGAAGGACATCATTATTCATAATAACCAGTGTTCTTCCAAAAGATTGAGGGATTCGGATATACCCCAATAAACATTTTAACTATATCCCTTTTTTAAAAAAACTTACCTTTGCAGCCCTGCCTGCCGAAAGGCATGGCATTTTTAATATTATGGCGGTACCAGTTCAGATCATAGATGATGTAGTGATAAAGTTCGCGGGAGACAGTGGAGATGGTATGCAGCTTACAGGCAGCCAGTTCACTAACAACAGCGCACTTATAGGCAATGACCTTTCTACCTTCCCGGATTTTCCGGCGGAGATACGGGCGCCCCAGGGTACAGTGCCGGGGGTGAGCGGTTACCAGCTCCATTTTTCCAGTAAGAAGATATTTACACCCGGCGATAATTGCGATGTGCTGGTGGCTATGAACGCGGCGGCGCTGAAGGTGAACCTTAAAACACTGAAACCCGGTGGGATCATCATAGTTGATACCAGCGGTTTCGACAGCAAAAATCTGCGGCTTGCCAACTATACCGATGGCGTAAACCCGATAGAGGACGGCTCACTCATCGGTTTTGATCTCCATAAAATGGACATCACTAAACTTACGCGTGAAGCCCTGAAAGACATACAGCTTGGCACCAAAGAAAAAGACAGGGCGAAGAATATGTTCGTACTGGGCTTCCTGTACTGGCTGTACAACCGTGATCTTACGAGCACTTACTCCTTCCTGCACGATAAATTTGGCAAGCGGCCTGATATATTGGACAGCAACATAAAGGCGCTGCAGGCCGGCTACAACTATGGCGATACCGTGGAGGCATTTTCTGCACGCTACAAGGTGGAAAAAGCCAAGCTGCCGAAAGGCATCTACCGCAGCATAACCGGCAATATAGCCCTTACTTACGGCCTTATTGCTGCGGCTGAGAAAAGCGCTTTACCACTTTTCCTTGGCTCGTACCCTATAACTCCGGCATCAGACATACTGCATGAACTTTCAAGGCATAAAAACTTTGGGGTGAGGACCTTCCAGGCGGAGGATGAGATAGCGGCTATTACTGCGGCCATAGGCGCCGCTTATGGCGGCAGCCTGGGCATTACCACCACATCTGGCCCAGGTATGGCGCTGAAAGCCGAAGCTATGGGCCTGGCCGTGATGCTGGAAATACCACTGCTGGTAATAGACATACAGCGTGGGGGGCCATCTACCGGGCTGCCTACCAAGACCGAACAAAGCGACCTGCTACAGGCCTATTATGGCCGCAATGGAGAATGCCCGATGCCGGTAATATCTGCATCCACACCCAGCGATTGTTTTGAGGCCGCTTATGAAGCAGTGCGCATAGCAGTACAACATATGACGCCAGTGATACTGCTGAGCGATGGCTACATAGCCAATGGAGCTGAACCATGGCGGTACCCCAAGAGCGCCGACTTACCAACGATAACCGTCAACTTCAAGAAAAACCTTGAAGCCGATGAAGATACCTACCTCCCCTACAAACGCGATGAGAACCTGGTGCGCCCGTGGGCAGTACCCGGAACTGCAGGACTGGAGCACCGCATAGGCGGGCTGGAGAAGGAAGACATAACCGGCAATATATCTTACGATGCGGAAAACCACCAGCATATGGTGAAGACCCGCGAAGCCAAGGTGGACAAAATAGCCGACCACATACCGCTGCAAACACTGGACAGCGGCCCTGAGACCGGCGATGTGCTGGTACTGGGCTGGGGCTCTACTTACGGCTCTATAAAAAGCGCAGTAATGGAACTGCAGGCACAAGGTATGCAAGTGGCACATGCACATCTGCGACATATGCGCCCCTTCCCACTCAACCTGGGCGAAATGCTGCACAACTATAAAAAAGTGCTGATACCAGAGATCAATAACGGCCAGCTGATAAAAATAATCCGCGATAGATACCTGATAGATGCTGTGGGCTATAATAAAATAAAGGGCACACCTATAACAAGGACAGAGCTGGTGGCGGCGATTTCGGAGTTAATTAGTTAAGGGGTCAAAAAGTTGTTTAAGTCTTTTACTTTTTATGTATGCCCGGAATCAAAAGTGTATTGTCATTTGCCGGCAGAGCAATAGCTTATATCTTAGTAATATTATTTGCCATCGGCATAATCGTGGGTGGTTTCAACAAGCTGTTTGGACCTCCTGTAACGCCCGGTAATCTCCCTTTGGCAAAAGTAATTGGAACGCTTGCCTTACAGCCGGAGGTGCACAATAATAGAGGAACCAGGAGCTCAAGTATCGTCAAGATAACCCTCAATGAATATCCCAATCGTAGTTTTAATATATAGGACGATGGTTTTAATGCCCTAAAATATGGGCCAACGGAAGATAACATAAGGCCAGGCGATACTGTATTTATGGAAATAGCAGCAGAAGACTATAGGAGCAATATAGCTGGGCAGAAAGAAGAACCAGAAAATTTGTTACCTGTTGCCGTGTATAGTTTCCGTAGCAAGGACCGTGTTTTTCTTACGCTGGATGATTTTTGCAAAGAAGCGAATTCAGACCCATGGATAGGATATATAGGTATTGGTTTTGGAAGCCTGATATTGTTTGGCCTCATTTACGACCTGAGGCAGAAACAAAAGGCTAGCCGAACCGTTAATCGTTATGATCGCAATACTTAATTATGAAGCAGAACGTTTCCATATTCTGGTTTCGCCGGGACCTTAGGCTGGAGGATAATGCCGGCTTGTATCTTGCCTTGCGCAAAGGTGATTCGGTGCTTCCTATATTCATCTTTGATACCAACATACTGGATGGGCTGGAAGAGAAGCAGGATAAGCGGGTACACTTCATTCATAATGCTCTCGCAGCTATACAGGCAAAGCTGGAAGGGATGGGCAGCACACTACATGTATTGCTGGGTAAGCCGCTCGAATGTTTTAAACAACTCACAACTGAATACCAGGTCTCTGCGGTATATGCCAACCATGACTACGAACCCTATGCGCTTGGCCGCGACCGGGAGATACGGATATTGCTGGAGCAGCGGCATATAGCATTGCACACTTTTAAGGACCAGGTGATTTTTGAAAAAGATGAAGTGGTGAAAGACAACAGGGAGCCTTATACCGTATTCACACCTTATAGCAGAAAGTGGAAAGAAAAACTCACCGGCTTTTACCTGCGATCTTATCCAACCGAAAAATACTTTCATAATTTCTATAAGCAGCCGCCAAAAGCATTGTTTTCACTGGCGGATATTGGCTTCAAAGATGCGCCACCAGGTACACTGCCGGCAACGCTGGATGAGGAAATCGCCCGGCGTTATGATACTACCCGCGATTTCCCGGCATTGGCTGGTACCACGAGGTTGGGTGTGCACCTGCGTTTCGGGACGGTGAGCATACGGATGCTGGCTACGAGAGCCGGGCAACTGAATGGCACTCTTCTTAATGAGCTCATATGGCGTGAGTTTTACATGATGATACTCTGGCATTTTCCGCATGTGGTGAATGGTAGTTTTAAGAAAGAGTATGATCATATAAAATGGCGAAACAATGAGCAGGAATTCGCGCTGTGGTGTACCGGGCAAACGGGCTACCCCGTAGTGGATGCCGGTATGCGCGAGCTGAATGAAACAGGCTTTATGCATAACCGTGTGCGTATGATCGTGGCCAGTTTTCTTACCAAACACCTGCTCATAGACTGGCGGTGGGGCGAGGCCTACTTTGCCGAAAAACTGCTGGACTATGACCTCGCAGCAAACAACGGCAACTGGCAGTGGGCGGCAGGCTGTGGCTGCGACGCTGCCCCGTACTTCCGCATTTTTAACCCATACCTGCAGACCCAAAAGTTTGACCCGGAACTGAAATACATAAAACAATGGGTACCTGAGTATGACCAGCTAATTTATGCACGACCAATGGTAGAACACCCCGTAGCGCGGGAAAGATGTCTGCGGGTGTATAAAGAAGCGCTACAGAAATAATAGGGTTTCCCCGGAATATTACAACAGCAAAAACTTATCTGCATCATTCAAAAAGGGAAGTGTGGTGCGCACCTTTTGCAGCACTTCTTTTTCAAGTGTTACCGTGTGGCAGGCGGGGGCGTTGGTTTGCTGCCAAAGGAGTTCGCCCAGCGGGCCGAATACGCTGCTGTCGCCGGTATAGTTGTTGTTCTTGGCGTCGGTGCCTATGCGGTTTACGCCCACAACATAACTCTGGTTTTCTATGGCGCGGGCCTGCAGCAAGGTTTTCCAGGCGAGGCTGCGCTGCTCGGGCCAGTTGGCTACATAGAGCAGCACATCATAATCATCACCGGTATTCCTTGCCCACACCGGGAAGCGGAGGTCGTAGCATACTTGCAGGTTTATGCGCCATCCGTTCACCTGGGCTATGGTGCGGCGCTCGCCGGGGGTGTAGTGCTGGTCTTCGCTTCCGTAAGCAAAGAGGTGGCGCTTGTCGTAAATACCTATTTCGCCATTGGGCTGCACCCACAACATGCGGTTGTAGTACTTGCCATCATCTTCTATGATCAGGCTGCCGGTGAGTATGCAGCGGTATTTTACGGCCATATCGGCCATCCAGCGCACCGAGTGGCCGTCCATAGGCTCTGCCAGCCGCTCCGGAGCCATGCTAAAGCCGGTGCTGAACATTTCGGGAAGCACTACCACATGCTTAGGGCCGGTGATGCCAGCTATGGTGGTTTCGTATTGCGCCAGGTTTGCCGTCTTGTCTTCCCACACAATATCCGGCTGAATAAGCGTTATATGTAAGTGTTCGCTGCCCATAATTTGATATGAAGCTACGATTTTTTATATTTGTAAAAAAAGTCGCTTAGGTGTCTTGTAAGGGGTCTCTCGCAAACGCGCAAAGGCGCAGCTTCAGTCATTCTGTGTTTAAGGCCGCAAATATGCGTATTGCTGCGCCGACAATTTAACAACATTTAAAGTGCAGTATAGGCTTTTAGTGCCGATATTTACCAGCAGACGGTGAGTCAATGAATATGAAAAAGTTATTGTTCCTTTTATTGCTGCTTATGCCTGTTGTTGCTTTTTGCGGCAGGAAGAAAGCAGTGAAACCGTTCCTGCGTACCCGGTGGAAGGAAATATCGAGGATGAAGCCGGACTCGAGTGTGGTTGCGTTCACAGATACTATGTTTCTTTCTTTCAATGGCAGAGATTCTTTTTCGTACCACATTATGCGTGGCTTTGTGTATAATGGTGCGTATATATTTGATCAGGACAGTATCCTGGATCTTGGCACTGTCAAATACAGGATGCTGCAATTCAAGGTCAATAAGATGCTCGTACTGGTTAATGATAACGGGATATTCAAATTCGGGGTGGACTCGTCTGATACTGTGAAGACGATCATAATACCGAAGGAGGAGAAATTACTGCCGGTAACCAGCATAGACCAGATGATAGGCCACTGGACGGTGTATAAGAAAACAGGCGCTGGCGGAAAAGCCGAAGCCCCGCTGCCGGATATGGCCATTCAACTGAGGTCTGCCTATATTACGGGCCCTTCTACAGAGGGTAAGCTGGGCTACTTATTTGGCGGCGACGACCCCGGCAATGCGCCATCGTGGTTTATCAAGAACTTCAACGAGGACCAGACCTTGCAATGCGATGGTAAGATGCCCCGTACCTTTAAAGTGATAAAATGCCAGAAAGGGGAGATGATACTTGAAGACGAGAGCATGAGGTATTTTTTCAAGCAGTTCAGGTAACCGGTACATAATTAAAACAACTGTACCGGGTCTATTTTCAAAAATTCATTCCAGGGCAGGCCTCCCTTAGTCATATTTTCTAATCAATTGAAAATGAAATAGTTGTACCATTATTTCAAATTTACTCAATGTACTGAGTAAATTTACTCAGTGCATTGAGTAAAAACACGCAGCTTATTGAGTAAAACCCAAAAGATCATTTTAGCTTTACTAAATAATAGTTCTTCACCTCGTTACTACGGGTGTTTGGATTGATGAATTCAGGGGTTAGCTCGCTTACTTTAAAAGACGGGCCCTGATCTAAAATGTCATAAGCAAGGCCATTTTTTTGCAGGTCCTTTAAGCCTTGGTCCATAGTAAGCAGGTACTTACTGTTTTGAATATGTGTCAATGTATCGAGGTCGCGCACAACGCCCTGTGCATAAAAGTGAACCGAATTGAGCGCATCATGGACCTTGTAACTGGTTATCTTATTTACCGGAATAGCGTTCTTGTATATAAACCGGCCCAGTTGCGAGCCTGCCTGGTATTGAAGCAATGAAGGATAAACAATGTTGTTTAGAAAAACATTTACAATAATTATAGCAGCGGCAGTGAGCCAGAATATTTTCCCCTTCAGTGATCTGCGGAAGGCGATAAACAGCCAGCCAATGAAAAATACCACCCACACCGCAATAACAAGTGGCTTCTGCGGGAATACATAAACCATAAGAGCAAGGGAAGCAACTAAAAGCAGGAAGCTGATAACAACCTGGAAGGGCTGCATAATGCGCAGGAACACTTTGTATTTTTCTCCCTCGACTATATCCCAAAGCAATTTTGCTGTAACGATAGCCGCTAATGGATAAGCTACAAAAATATAGTGGGGCAGCTGATAGGATGAAGACCCCAGCGCCAGGTAGGTGATCAGAAAACCACCGGTACTGAGCCATTCCTGTTGAGGCTGCAGGCGGAACTTTTGCTTTACCAGCTGAACAACATTTATGATCACGGCAGGAACAAAAAGGAATATCCACGGCAGGAACGACCAGAGCATATTCAGCAAAAGGAAGCTGATATCCACATCATTTTTCCAGGGGCTCTCGCCGGTAATACGGCCAAAGCTCTGCGACCAATAGAAGAAGCGGAGGCCGGAAACGTGTTGCTTGCCCTCCATTATTTTTTCGGGGTGCAGGTCGAATTGCTGGTAGAGGCCTATGCTCATAGGGATGAGCAAAACAGCAATGATGACCAACCCTAAAAGATAAACCGGCCGGAAAAAACTTCGCCACTGTCGTTTCAGCGCCCAGTCGGATGCGAAACAGAATACAGGGACCATTAATGCGATCGGCCCCTTGGTCATCATTCCGAAGCCAATTGCTGCAAAACCCAGGAGAATATATTTAGGCTTGCACTGCACATACCACTCCTGTATGAGCCAGACGGCGGTGATAACCCATGCCATGAGTATTGTGTCACAACGAATATCATTGGTCATCAGGAACATGCCCTGGCACGAGGCCAGTACCAGCGCAGCCATGCGCCCCGTAGCCTCGCCATAAAACAGCCTTGCGAGCCGGTAAGTGGCATACAGGGCCAGCAATGCAAATAGTATAGATGGAAACTTGTAGCCAAAATTATTGACCCCAAAAACCTTCATACTGGCAGCGCTTACCCAGAACAGGAAGGGCGGCTTATCCAGGTAGTTCAGTCCGCGGTCATATACATGCAGGTAGTCGCCACTCTTCAGCATTTCCCGGCTTATCTCGGCATACTGCGATGCATCCACATCCATAGTATCCACACGGATGGCTGTGAAATAGAGGATAGCGATAAAAATAAAAACCCAAAGCGGGACTTTTGGCATACTTTTCAAAGTAAAAAATAAAAAATAAAAATAGCTAGTTTTGAAAACCGTTAGTTAAGATCAAAATGCAAAACGGGAGCATAAAGCAAAAATAGATGTATTCATTCCGGTTTGCGAAGCAAAAATAACCGCAATTTTACCGAATGCTGCAATTAAAACATTATTCCTTTGATCTCGCGTTTGAATATCCGTTTACAATAGCCAAGGGTACCAAGACCCACCAGCCTACATTAGTTGTTTCCTTGGGTCTGGGTGATCTTACCGGCTATGGCGAAGCACCCGCGATAACCTACTATAACATAACAGTGCCGGAGATGGCGGAATCTCTGGAAAGCAAGCGCGCCATGATAGAACGCTACGCCCTTACAGACCCGCAGCGGTTCTGGCATTTTCTGCATCATCTTATCCCGGGACAGCATTTTCTCACCGCTGCGCTTGATATTGCCGGCTGGGACCTGTTTGCCAAAATGCGCCGTATGCCACTGCACAAGCTGATAGGCATAAAATGGGAAAACACGCCGATAACAGATTATACCATCGGTCTGGACACGATAGAGAATATGGTAGCTAAACTCGAAGCACGGCCCTGGCCGGTATATAAAATAAAAACCGGCAGCCCCGATGATATAGACCGCCTGATCGCTTTACGAAAACATACGGATGCACCGTTCAGGGTGGATGCCAATGAAGGCTGGACTTTTGATGAAGCAAAAAAATTGCTGCCGGAATTACAAAAACTGGGCGTGACAATGGTGGAGCAGCCCCTGGGCAAAGAAAACAGGGAAGCTATGACAGAGCTGAAACAAATATCGCCCCTGCCGCTATTTGCCGACGAGAGCTGCCGCACGGAAGATGAAGTAAAGAAATGTGCAGATGGCTTTCATGGTATTAATATAAAGCTTACCAAATGCGGCGGCATAACGCCTGCATTAAGAATGATAAAGGAAGCCCGCACCTTGGGGCTAAAAGTGATGATGGGCTCTATGAATGAGAGCACAATAGGCACAGCAGCTGTAGCCAACATGCTGCCGCTGCTGGATGAAGTAGATGCCGACGGGCCGTTATTATTAAAAGAAGATGTGGCAGAAGGGCTGTCTTATGAAAATGGTATTATTCAGCTAAGTGGCGGAAATGGGCTTGGGGTGAAATTTATTGGCAAAAGGCAATAAACCTCATTTAACTTGCAAATCGAAAATACAATATTATATTTACAAGGTAAATTTGTCAAATAACCTATTTACCTTGTAAATCGAAAATACAATATTACATTTGCAAAGATGGTAGGGCGGAAAGTAGAAATAGAGACACTAGATCTTTTGCAGGAGTTTCCTGCGGTAGCCATTCTTGGGCCCAGACAGATAGGCAAAACTACTCTGGCGCTGGATATCACTGCTTCTTTTGATCCAAAGCCGATATACCTCGATCTGGAAAGCCCTTCGGATGTCTTTAAGCTCAGGGAGCCGGAAGACTATTTTGAGCAGCACAAAGGCACACTGATCATCCTGGATGAAATACAGCGAGTGCCTGAGCTGTTTCCCATACTGCGGGGAGTTATTGACCGCAGAAGAAGGGAAGGGTACAGAACCGGGCAGTTTCTGATATTGGGTTCTGCTTCACTGGAACTATTGAAACAATCTTCCGAAACCCTTGCCGGACGTATAGCCTATAAAGAATTATCGGGGATAAACGTGTCTGAGATCAATAACGGGCTGCCGGGAGAGCAGGATAAGCTATGGCTCAGGGGCGGTTTCCCGGATAGCCTTCTGGCCAGTGACGATGCCTCATCACTGCGGTGGCGTACAAACTTTATCGGCACCTACCTCGAAAGAGAAATACCGCAGATAGGCCCCAGAATACCAGCGGTGATGCTACGGCGGTTGTGGACAATGCTTGCCTACAGCCAGGGCGGGCAGATGAATTTTGCCCAACTGGGTGCTAACCTTGATGTTACCGCCCCGACTGCAAAAAGATATGTGGAGCTGCTGGAAGATCTGCTATTGGTAAGAACACTGCGGCCATGGTCGGGTAATATAGGGAAGCGGCTGGTAAAATCTCCGAAAGTATATATACGCGACAGCGGTATTACTCATGCATTGCTGAATCTTATGACAATGGATGATGTGCTGGGCCACCCGGTAGTGGGCGGCAGCTGGGAAGGATTCGTTATTGAAAGCCTGTTGTTTTCGCTGCCGGAATCATGCACCGCTTGGTTTTACCGCACAGCGGCAGGGGCAGAAATAGACCTTGTGATAGAAAAGGATGCAAAAATAAGGTACGCCATTGAGATAAAACGCTCCCTGACGCCCACTGTTACCAAGGGCTTTCATTTGGGCAGCGACGACATTGGAGCTGTAGCGCGGTTTATTGTTTATCCGGGAAGAGACCGTTTCCCGGTAGCAAAAGGAGTTACTGCGATCTCAATTATTGATATGATGAAGGAGCTGGAGGCTTTATGAGGTAATAAATAGGTAAGAGGCTATAAAAAGCGCTAGTAGAGACGCCATGCATGGCGTCTCTACGTAACACCAAAAATAAATTAGAATTCAAACGAATCACGAATGCACATACAACAAAACATTTCCCTCAAACCATACAATACATTCGGCATAGATGTGCCGGCCGAATATTTTACAGAGCTGGAAGATATAAACGACCTGCCGGAAATAACAGAACTGCCCTACAAAAAACATGTGCTGGGTGGCGGCAGCAATATACTGCTCACACAGCCGGTAAGTGGACTGGTGATACACAACAAACTAAAAGGCATAACCGTAGAGAAAGAAAATGAAAACCATGTGTGGCTCAATGTACAGGCGGGAGAAGTATGGCATGACGCAGTGTTATATGCCATCAACAACGGCTTAGGTGGAATAGAGAACCTGGCGCTGATACCCGGCACCGTAGGTGCATCGCCCATGCAAAATATAGGCGCTTATGGAGTCGAGGCAAGAGAAACGATTGAGAGTGTCACCTTCTGGTATTGGAAAGAAAAAACGTTCCTTACCTACAGCAACCGTGAGTGCGCATTCGGCTACCGCGACAGTATTTTTAAGCGGCAGCTAAAGGACAAGGCCTTCATTACGTCAGTGGTATATAAGCTGAATAAAAAACCAAACTACAATACCAGCTATGGTGCAATAAAAGAGGAACTGGAAAACATGGGAGTATATGAGCTCTCTGCCAAAGCAATAGCCTACGCAGTAATGCACATAAGGACCAGCAAACTGCCAGACCCAAAGCACATAGGCAATGCCGGCAGCTTCTTTAAAAATCCTACGATCACCAAAGCGCTTTTCCAGCAATTACTTACCCTTTATGACAGTATTCCATCTTATCCCGTAAACGAGTTGCTGGTAAAAGTGCCCGCGGCCTGGCTCATAGAGCGCTGTGGCTGGAAGGGGTACAGAAAGGGAGACATAGGCGTACATGCAAAGCAAGCCCTCGTGCTGGTAAACTACGCCCATGCAAACGGGGATGAGATCTGGCACCTATCAGGTGAGATCGTAAAATCGGTGAAAGCGAAGTTTAATATTGAATTGGAACGGGAAGTGCAGGTGTGGTGACCCCCGCCCACCCTGAAGCCGGCTTCGCTTGAGAATATGTTTTCGGCTTTGGTAGCTCTGCCTGGCAAAGTAAATCCGTTCAATAAAGTTCGTTCGCACGGAACAGTACGCAAGTCAAATGCTGGCTTCTCCTCTAGGTTTATGCGTTTGCGGGTTGCCGGTCCAAAAACCGCTCCGCAGCTATCAGCTTATCATGCAGTATATCATCCTCCTCCATAAATATGGCGTATTTACGTAGCTCACTCCAAACACTTTCAAGCATCGGCGATGACTTGTGTGGGCGGCGCAAGTCCAGCGCCTGGGCAGCGGTCAGTAATTCAATCGCCAGCACCCGTTGCACATTCTGCACCACACGGCGCAGCTTTGTTGCTGCGTTAGCGCCCATGCTCACATGGTCCTCCTGTCCGTTGCTGCTCACTATGCTATCCACCGATGCGGGTGTGCAGTATTGTTTGTTCTGGCTCACTATGGCCGCAGCCGTGTATTGTGCTATCATAAAACCACTGTTCAGGCCGGCATTTGGGGCCAGGAATGGCGGCAGGCCCCGCTGGCCACTTACCAGCAAGTAGGTCCTGCGCTCAGAGATGTTCGCTATCTCTGCCATGGCTATTGCCAGGAAGTCGGCGTGAAGAGCAAGTGGCTGACCATGAAAATTGCCGCCGCTCATTATTGCGTCCTCATCATGAAACACAATGGGATTATCGGTTACTGAGTTGATCTCTATTTCTGCAACATTGGTCACGGTATCAGCTACATCTTTCGATGCACCATGCACCTGCGGCATACAGCGGAAAGAGTATGGGTCCTGCACCTGCGATTTATGCAGCTTCTGTATTTCGCTCCCGGCAAGCAGTTCCAGTATTCTCCGCCCGGTTGCTATTTGCCCTTTATGCGGGCGCACGCGGTGTATGGGGTGTTTAAATGGTTCGTCCTTTGCCATAAAAGCATCCACGGACATGGCCCCGATCATATCTGCCCATTCCAGCAATTTCTTCGACTGCATGAGCGACCAGGTTATATAGGCATTCATGAACTGGGTACCATTCAGCAGCGCCAGCCCTTCTTTGGCTGCCAGAGCTATGGGTTCCAGCCCTTCTTTTTTCAATGCCTCTGCCACAGGCATTCTTTCACCTTTATATCTCACCTCTCCTTTCCCGAACAGGGGCAGGCAAAGATGTGCCAACGGTGCGAGGTCACCTGATGCGCCCAGGGAGCCCAGCTCATACACTATTGGTGATATGCGGAGGTTATAAAAATCTGCAAGACGCTGCACGATCTCGGTTCTCACGCCGCTGTAGCCCTGGCTGAGGCCATGTACTTTCAGCAGCAGCATGAGACGCACTATTTCTTCAGGCACCTCATCGCCCATGCCGCAGGCGTGTGAGCATACCAGGTTTTCCTGCAGCTGCTCCAGCTCATGGTCGCCTATGCGCACATTGCATAGCGAGCCGAAGCCTGTATTGATGCCGTAGTGGGTCTTTCCTTCTTTCAGCACCGTCTCTAAGTAAGCGCGGTTGTGCGCAATACGATCGGTCGCAACGGCCGATAATTCTATCGTGTCGTAACCATTGATCAGGAGACCAATGGTTAAATGTTCTGGTAATTCCATCTGCTTTTAGTCTTAATTAAAAGATAGCGCCTCCACTTCCAGAAGGCAGGGGCTAAAGGTCGGGAGAAAGTTGCACATTTAATAAGACAAATAGAACTGGTCAGTGGCCCTGCGGAAAAGTAATAATTGCGGCAAGATCGTCTTCGATGGTTTTCTTCACACTCTCGGTGATCCGGCCCATTTCTTTTCCGTCCTTCATTACTATAATGGTTGGTACCAATGTTATAGCATATTTTTTTTCTTCACCGTTTTTCGTGGTCTTCGCACGGTCCACTCCATACATGGTCACCTTTGCCAGCGGATAGTTTACCGCTTGCAGCACCCGCTCAAACCGCGGTATCAGTTCGTGCGAATCGTCGCACCAGGTGCCAAGGAACACTACGAAGGAATAATCTTTAATATAGTTTTGCAGGTAGTCTATCACTTTATCATATGGTTTGTATTCATATGCATGTATCATCCAGGTAAAGCTGGCTTCCCCGTTCAGATCGTCAAATGTAATGGGGCCGTTGAAGATGATGCCGCCATCTACGGAATCTTTATACGGTATGTAACCGGTTGTCTGCGCCAACGCGCCGGTGCTGATTAGCAGCATGAATGCGAAAAGTATCTTTTTCATTTTTTATTTTATCTGCCGTAAAACCCATGCCACTGGCTAACTCACCAGCTGGTTTCTGATGACCAGTAACTTATTTCTCAGTTGCAGCAGCGATTGTTTCAGGTCAACTGTTTCTACATCCATTTTGTTCTGTGCTTTCAGCTTGGCTTTTGCGCCTGTGAGTGTAAACCCGCGCTCCTTTACCAGGTGATGAATGGCACGCAGCTCACGGATCTGATCGGGAGAGAACAACCTGTCGCCCTTTCGCGTGGTGCGGACTTTAAGTTTAAATTCGTTGGTCCAGAAGCGTATGTGTGATGTCTTTACTTTAAACAACGCCGCAACCTCACCAATGGTATAATATTGCTTGTCGCCATTCCAATCTTCAGGAATGATGATCTCTTTTTCCGGCGCTGCTGCTACTGTTATCGCAGGTTCCTGCTGCTCTATGGCTTCAGATGGCGTTGTATTATCTTTTGCTATGCTATCATTCAATGGTTCCTCCGCAGCCGGCAACAGCTCTGTTTGTATCTCTTTTTGTTTTTCTTCCGGTTTTTTTTTGGCGCGGCTCTTCCCCACAGCTTTCACCTGTTCAGGAACGAACTCTTCCCCAAAAAGTGTAATAATGCGCTCGCTCATACCTCCAAATTACAACTTTTGTTATTAATGCGTATAACAGCTTTTGTTTTAACAATAAAGGAGGTTGTTTGTGAAAACAACCTCCTTCATTTATTATCCTGAAAATCCTGAAATCCTGATTAAAAGTTAGACGGATTGTAGGTCGCATCTGCCTTTCTGAGTATAGTTTGCTGCAGGCTCTGGTTCACTCCGTTCATCAGCTGCATTTCCTGGTTCCTTCTTTGTGAAGCCAGTATCTGCATCAGCAGGTTCTGATCGGTAGGCAGCTGTGCGCTTGTACGGTTCAGCACAGAGATAAAGTAAACGCCACCCATTCCCTTTATTCCGGGAGAGACTGTATTGGGCTGGAAACCTGCATCAAATGTGTAACCGATCACTTTAGGTTCAAATCCAAGATTAGGAACAAAACCGCCACCGGCAACAACTGAGTCTGCCTGCTGTACCTGCTGGCCAGCAGCAGCAGCGATAGCGTCCAGTGATCCTGAATATTTTTTAGAGATCATATCGGCCTTTTTCTCTTCCCTTATTTTCTGTTCTATCTGTGGGCGGTTGGCAGCGCTCAGCGGCACCATTCCCTTATCTGCAATAGAAATAAGCTGGGCAACCAGGTAGCGCTGCTGGCCAAGCTGGAACACGGGAGAAATTTCACCTACCTTATGTTCAAACATCCACCTGATCACTTCTCTCGACGGGCCAAGGCCTGTGATCGAAAAGTTGGTTACCTTAATATTGTCGCCAATCCTTTTGTCGAGGTTTTGTTTTTTAATAGCGGCTTCGAATAAGTCGGGGGTTGTGTTCTTTCCTGCAAATTCGTTTGCCTTTCCATATATAGCGTTAACTGTGCTGTCGCTTGGTGCCAGGTTCTTCACTATTGTTGCAGTCTGCACAGCAGGAGCTATTCCTTTCTGCTCCAGTATCTCTACATAATAATAGCCTGAAAAATTATCGTTAGAAACTTTTACTGTTTTTGTCTCGCCGGTTTTGCCATCAAAAATGAAGTCACCGAATTCCTTTGGCACGTTTGGCCTTTGTATCAATGTAATGGTGCTTTCGCCGCCCTGTGCCTTGCTGCCGTCATCTACAGAATATTTCTGCACAACAGAGTCGAACTTAACGCCCGATTTTATTTCAGCTATAGCGCTGTCAAGTTTCATTTTTGCAGCGCTGTCTGTAGCTATATCATTGCCTTGTGCTTTGGTAAGCACCAATATGTGCCTGTTCTTCACAGAATCCGGAAGTGATCTCCTGTCCACTATTTTTGTGATCTTGTATCCACCCTCTTCATAGTATGGGCCATAAACGCTTCCAGATGGAGCTTCCATGATAGAATCGGCAAAACGGGATTTGAATGTTCTTTTATTCAGGTAGGCTTCTGTATAAGCGTTTGGGTCGTCGGTCTTATTATTAACGAAGCCCTTGTTGTCTTTTTCTTTTGCAGCTGCGAAATCGCTCTTAATATCTGTGAGTGCACTGAGTGCACGGGCAGTATCAGCAGAAGATGGGTTGATGTCGAAAGAAACGTATTCTATAGACCGGGTTGGTTCATCAGCCTGGAAGAGGGCAGCATGTTTGGCCATGTAATCCTTAACCTCTTCGTCACTTATTTTTACATCATTGTCGGCAATTGTTGTAAATGGGATCTTTACAAATTTTATTGCGGCCATTGATCCCTGGTCTGTAGCAGTTTGTTTTGCAACAAACATAGGAACGTACACAGCATTCGTCAGCATCATGTGGTATTTGTTGATCCTGCTTCTGCGGGTCACGTATTTTTTTACAGCGTCCCACTGCTCTTTGTATTTGCCGGTAGGATCCACTTTCTGGGCCTGGTCGGTTATTTCTTTTTCGAACTGCTTAATAATAGACGGATCGAACTGGTGCGTGTCGCGGTTAATAAATATTGGCTGGCCTTCGAGTGTGAAGTTCGCTACCATAGGGTCAACATTCGGACCATAGATCATTTCCTTCTTTTCATCTTCCGATGTTTGTATACCCAGTTTGTCGCACTGCTCGCCTATCACCGCTTCTTCCACCATGCTCTGCACAGCCTGCTCATCTATCTGGGCTCTTTGCGCATCATCAAGCGTCTTTGTCTTATTATAGATCATCGACAGCGTTTCATATTCCTTCAGGCGTTGCTGGTATTCTTTAGGGTCTATCTTTACACCGTTTATCGTCATGACGTTTGTATCATGGCCGCCAAAGAAACTTCCAAATGAGCCATTGCGTGCATCAGATACAATAAAGCCAACCAACGCAATAGCGATAACCGCGCCGGCTATTTTCCCGTATCTATTCCTAATCGTTTGTATTACAGACATTGTAGGTTTGTGTTATGTTTTATAAAGGACGGCAAATTTATGTGAAAAATTAGATTTTGCACAAGTTATTCCCATATTTTCAATCTTTATTTTTAAAATTAATTTTATTTGCCTGTTTTTTGCTATGCCTCCTTATTTTTCTTCCTTT
Organism: uncultured Bacteroidota bacterium; assembly: GCA_903881585.1. GTDB lineage: Bacteria > Bacteroidota > Bacteroidia > Chitinophagales > Chitinophagaceae > Nemorincola. The sequence continues at coordinate 22,135 of CAIRTW010000360.1, forward strand.
TCTTTCCTTTATTGGCACAAATTTTATAATTACATACTTGAGTTGTTGTTTCCCGGGATCATGGTCATTTTGGGGTGTGGATAATTATGGGATAATCGCTGTAGAAAAGACACTATTGTAACATAACTATTTAATGGTCAGGCATTTTTGTAAGTTATTCCCGGTTTTTGAAACTTGTCCACGTTCTTCTACGATATTAAGGTTGTGATTTTTACTAACACCCTTTTTAATCCACAATTCAAACATTTACTGTTAGATAGCTGCTATCACTGGTTTTAGTGTGTTAATAATAAAACAGTTTTCTGTGAATAAACTAAAACTACCTAATTTGCAATAGGAATAACTTTTTTTATTCCCCGAACCCACAGCCCTAATAATAGTGGTTAAGATTTTTAAAAAATTTAAGGGTTATTAATAGGAGTGTGGATAAGGTTGATTTTCTGCATTTTAGGTGATGTAGAACAGTTAAAAAAATGAGGCGAAAGAATGCTATTTTTATGAAGAATGAAGTATTGGAAAGAAGAGGCTTTTTAGATATGGATATTGATCCATCACTGGATCTTTTTGAGGAGATCGCCAGGTTAAAGAAAGAAAAGAATGCCGTTGTGCTGGCTCACTATTACCAGGAGCCGGATATACAGGACGTGGCTGATTATATAGGTGACAGCCTGGGACTGGCACAGCAGGCGGCTAAAACCGAAGCAGATGTAATAGTTTTTGCCGGGGTGCATTTTATGGCTGAGACGGCAAAAATTCTGAATCCAAATAAAAAAGTGTTGTTGCCTGATCTTAGGGCAGGTTGCTCATTGAGCGACAGTTGCCCTCCGGCGCTTTTTAAGACATTCAGGGAAAAGCACCCCGACCACCTGGTTATATCTTATATTAACTGTTCGGCTGGAATTAAGGCATTGAGTGATATTATATGTACGTCATCTAACGCACAGCTGATAGTTGACAGTCTGCCGAGGGAGCAGAAGATAATCTTTGCACCGGACAGGAACCTGGGTGGCTATATAAATAGAGTGTCTGGCAGGAACATGTTGTTGTGGGATGGTGCGTGCATGGTGCATGAAATTTTTTCGTTGGAAAAAATAATAAAGTTGAAGGAACGCCATCCTGCGGCGAAGCTGATAGCCCATCCAGAATGTGAAGAAGCTGTATTGCGTATAGCAGACTTTATTGGGTCAACAACCCAGTTGCTGAAGTTTGCCGAAAAGGATGATTCTTCTGTATTTATAGTGGCTACAGAAACGGGGATATTACATAGTATGCAGCAAAACTCCCGCAATAAAACCTTTATTGCTGCACCACCGGATAATGCCTGTGCATGTAACAATTGCCCCCACATGAAACTTAATACCTTGGAGAAATTATATTTGTGTATGAAGTATGAACAGCCTGAGATATTAATGGATGAGGATGTGAGATTGGCTGCAAAAAAACCTATAGACAGAATGTTTGATCTAAGCAGGCAACTTGGTCTTGGCGGTTAAATATATTATTTTCTAGATGATGTAGTATCACCCTTTTCGGGTTAAATTTTGGTGATATTGTGATTATTTCATAATTTGCTACGCTTAACTCAAAAAAATAGAAATTTATGAAGCAGTTTAACTTTTTTAGGATTTTATTAATTGCTATGCTGCTCGGTGTTACCGGGATGGTAAATGCGCAAATTCACCCGCTTGCTTTTGGTATAGGTGGTGTTAATACATCGCCAAACTGGTATGCAAATTATGTAGGGATGCGTTTTGAGGTGGTAACGCCGCTTTCTGATGCTGGTATTAAGGCTTACACTATGACCAATGACGGGACAGGGTCTACTTCTGATTGGGGTGGCGCAGTAACAACACCGATCGTAGATGTGCCTGTAATAATGCCGCAGGCAGGAGACAGTGCTTGTAGTATTGGGTCAGTAGACCACACTATAACTGTAGATATGACTGGCCAGATCGGTTTGGTGTATCGTGGAGCCGCTGTACTTTTTGGGGATAAGGCAGCTGATTGCCAGAATGCAGGAGCAATAGCATGTGTTATCATTAATAACGTACCCGGTGCACCGGTAGGCATGGCAGCAGGTGGCGCAGCAGCTACCGACACAATTCCTATTTTTATGATTTCCAAGGAGGACGGAGATGTATTAGATTCTTTATGGAATGCAGGTATCAAAGCTACCATTACAATTACACCATGGGGCCAGGGACTTACTGTAGATCTTGGTTTTGTGCCTAATGGTGGTGCAATGGGACATTCTTACTCAATTCCTGCTAACCAATTGCTTGCGTCAGGTAACCCTGCACCATACAATATGCTGGACGGTGCGTTCATAGCAAATTTTGGAACACATAATGTTACGGGTGTTCAGTTAAAAACAACGACAACTTTTTACCCAACCACCGGCTCTGCAGGTACACCACATTCCAGCGAAGTTGATCTGGCGTCATTTACCGTTGCTGATTCTATCTATGCTATGTTTAGCCATACCGACTATTCTTTAAGCGCAAGCGGCACAGGCTATTTCGACGTAAATTATCTTATTGAGTCTGATTCTACTGATCTGTACCCAGCTGACAACAGTATGGACGTAAAATTTTATGTTTCTGACAGTGTTTATTCTAAAGGCAGATATGATTTTACTGCACAGGCACCTTCAAGGTCATTGTACGAAGGGTTTAATGCAGGGAATGAGTTTATCTGGGGCCCGATGTACTACGTAGCAAATGCCGGTACAGCGCTCTCTGCAGTTCAGTATTCAATAGCTAAAAACTATGTAGCGGGTGACCCGTCACTTGCAGCTGGTGCTAACAACATTTATGTGTTCAAATGGGTTGATTCTCTTGGTGGTGTTCCGGATAGTGTAGTTGAAGACGGAGAGCTGGAACTGGTTGGTTCTGCTGTGAAGAACTATGACGTTCCCGATACGTCAGAAGCGACTATGTACCAGAAGATATCTGTTGATGGTTCTGTTGGTGGTCCTGAGGTTCCGCTTGAGGCAAACAGCTGGTATTATGTTTGTATCGACGTTCCTTCTACTGCTGGAACTGCCACACAGTTATTCCTGGGTTGTGATGGCCAGCTTAGCCCTTATCCGAGGATATACGGCCGCTTTCATGCTGATGGCGGACTTCTTGATTATTCGAGTGTAGTTATTCCAAACGATTCCAGCACATTGGGCGCTAACACAGCACAGGGTAACCCGCCTACACCAGGGGCAATGACATCTTTCATTAATTCTGTTGACTCTTTCGTTTATAGCAGTATGGTAGGTATTATACCTGCTGTTTCAATTATCGCAGACAATCATCCAAATGCTGTAAAGTCGGTTACCAAACCATTGGCTGATGTTTCTATGTTCCCTAATCCTGCTAAGGATTATTTGAATGTTTCTGCTTCTTTCAGCCAGAATGAAAAAACCGTTTCTTATGAGATCATCGATGGTCTGGCACGTTTTGTAAGCAAGGAGACTCATACTAATGTTCAGAACGACAAGTACACGGTTAATACATCTGCACTTGCTGCAGGTAATTATTACCTAGTCATTAATGCTGAAGGTAAGATCATGACAAAGAAATTCGTTGTAATTAAATAGTTTATTATAATAATATATTAAGAGGCTGTCTCCAAAAGGGACGGCCTCTTTTGTTATTAGGATTAACAGGAGTTATATCATCGAAATGATTACAGGCGCTTTTGGTTCTTGGCGCGTATACCTGCGTCATAAATTCAAGGCCAGCCCAAAAAAGAAGACTAACTGAATACGATTACCATGACTCTTTGTAGCCCGGCGAGATTAGAGGTAAACTCTGAGTATGCCGTAGTTATTATACCAATTAGACATTAAAAAACGGCACTAAAGCTATTCATATAATAGTCGAAGGATGTGAGCGTTTTTATAGTTTCATTTTCAATGCTTTTTACTAGATCGGCAACTTTATCAGAAAGGTCA
>CAIRTW010000361.1 GCA_903881585.1 uncultured Bacteroidota bacterium
CCATACTGGAAAACATAGAAAAAGAAATAAAAAAGTAAATTTGACGACTTCAAGCAAAAGTAAAGAGTGTCATGGTGAGCCCCGCCGAACCATGACTGCCGAGGATTATTCCGAAGCTCGATCAGGGCTACTACGCTTGTTCGATAGCCGAATTAACTCATCATAGTCCTCGTTAATTAACGCTTCCTTCTTTTTCCGTGTCCAGCCTTTTATTTGTTTTTCTCTAAGTATAGCATCATCCACATACTGGTATTGCATACAATGCTTTAACACTAATGGCCTACGGGAAAAAGTATAGCAAGCTTCGACAAGCCCCTGGTTATGTTCTTCGAGTCGTTTTTCCATATTGTTAGTCATACCGGTGTAGTAGGATCCGTCCGAACACAGCAAAATGTAAACAAAATATGAATGTCGAAATTTCATTCAAGCTAAAGTAGTTATTGTTCATAAATAAGCAAAAGCCTCACAATTTGGCAAAACAGGCCTAGTCCTCTGATTAAGCTATAGAATAGTTCTCAGCCAGTCATGGTCCGGCGGGGCTCACCATGACACTATATATTTGGCTTCCCCTGCTCTTCTTGGTAAGACCGACCTAGTCCTCTGATTAAGCTATAGAACAACTCTTGGCTAGTCATGGTTCGGCGGGGCTCACCATGACACACTCTATTTAGCTTTTCCCTACTCTTTCAAAAACTTCCGCACCACAGCCTGCCCTGAGCTTGCCGAAGGGCTATCATTGATCCTCACAAAGTACATACCTGCCGGCAAAGCAGAGACATCAACACTGGCCTGCAAACTGCCAACTGTAAACTGTAAATTGAAAACTGTTTGATCGAGGAGATTGGTGATGGAGATGTGGGTGATGGGTTGGGCGGTTGATTGGATGGTGAGTTGTGTGGTGGCGGGGTTGGGGAAAATGGTTATTTCATTTTCTTTGGAGATGTTAGGAACAGATAACCCGCTACACTTCGCACATACCTTTCTTACATTATTATTGCCAATATCAGTAACATAAATATCCCCTGTATTATCAATCGCTACCGAACTAGGATTATTCAATTCACAATCTGTTGCAAACCCGCCGTCGCCCCCATCACCGTCTATCCCACTACCTACTATGGTAGTGATAATACCCATAGTGTCAATTTTCCTTATGCGCATGTTATCATTATCGACAATATATACATTGCCCATTCCATCAACTGCCATGCCTAAAGGATTGCTCAGCTCAGCATTTGTCGCCAAACCGCCATCACCGCTATACCCGCCAATTCCGGTACCAGCTATGGTGGAAATGTAACCCGCAGTATCGACTTTTCGTAAACGGGAGTTACCCCTGTCTGAAATGAAAAGATTACCGATTCTGTCAACCGCTATGCCAAACGGATAGTAGAGTTGTGCCGCTACAGCGGGACCACCATCACCACTATAGCCCGGCATTCCGTCACCTGCTATTGTGGTGATAATTCCAGAAGTATTTATTTTTCTTATTGAATTGTTTCCCAGATCGACCACGTAAATATTTCCCCGTATATCAATTGCTATATCTGTAGCGGAATTAAACTCTGCTCCTGTAGCCGGACCACCATCCCCACTGTAGCCGAACATTCCATCACCTCCTATCGTGGAAATGATACCCGCAGTATCTATTTTCATTATCCAGGAGCCGGTGCTAAAAAGAACATAACCACTATCCTCAACAAAATAAAGATTCCCAACACTATCAATTGTCATACCATATGGGTATGCTATTCCAGCGGCCGTAGCGGGACCGCCATCGCCACTGTGAATTGTTGATCCCGTGCCTGCTATTGTAGTGATAGTGCCGAAAGCATTTACTTTTCTTATGCGGTTATTCCCATAATCAGAAATATAAACATTACCTACAGCATCTGCTAGAGAGCAAGTTGGTACGTGTAGCTCCGCAGTTGTTGCAGGTCCAAGGTCTCCACGATAACCTGATGTATCATTACCAGCAATGGTTGTAATTATCTGCGCCTGCACAATCACAGGCGAAATCAGCAGCAAAAACAATATCTTTCTCATAGGGCTCGACATATTGTAAAAGTAATCAGAATTATAGAATTCACGGCACTGAGTATAGGTATCCCACACCATGGAGGTGTGAGACACCATGAAAAAAACCGCCCAAAGAGCGGTCTTTTTCATTACATATCTCTAAATCAGCCTAATCCTTTAATCAGGCAAATCAAGGTTCAAAACTATTCCTCCTCATCAAACTGCAGCACGTCCTTATTGGCCATCAGCAGTTCGAATTCTTCCTTAGAGCCTACGATCATGTCATCGAAATCACGCATACCGGTACCGGCTGGTATCAGGTTACCTGTGATAACATTCTCTTTCAGGCCCATCAGGTAGTCAGACTTACCATTGATAGACGCCTGCGAAAGCACCTTGGTAGTTTCCTGGAACGATGCGGCTGATATCCAGCTTTGTGTGCCCAGTGATGCCTTGGTGATACCGAGCAGCATTGGTGAAGATGTTGCAGGGTTAGCATCACGGAATTCAACCAGCTTCTTATCTGCACGGCGCAGCATACTGTTCTCTTCGCGTATTTCGCGGATGGTAACGATCTGGCCGGGGTGCATCTTGTCGGAAGCACCTGCTTCGGTAATTACCTTCTTGTCGTAGATCCAGTCGTTCTCGTCCATGAACTCGAACTTATCCACTGTATCTTCTTCCAGGAACTTGGTATCTCCCGGATCAACGATATTTACTTTCCGCATCATCTGGCGAACGATCACCTCAATGTGCTTGTCATTGATCTTCACACCCTGCAAACGATAAACTTCCTGTATTTCATTTACCAGGTATTCCTGCACCGCGAACGGCCCCTTGATAGACAGGATATCGCTAGGCGTGGTAGCACCATCAGAAAGCGGCGTACCTGCTTTTACGAAGTCACCATCCTGCACCATGATATGGCGCGTAAGTGGAACGAGGTATTTCTTCACCAGTCCTTCGCGTGATTCAACAATGATCTCACGGTTACCGCGCTTCACGCTACCGAAACCTACAACACCATCAATTTCAGCTACTACAGCTGGGTTGCTAGGGTTACGTGCTTCAAACAGCTCAGTTACCCTTGGCAGACCACCCGTGATATCTCGGCTACGGCCCATGACACGTGGTATCTTCACCAGTACCTGTCCGTTGTACACCTTATCATCAGGGTTCACAACGATGTGCGAGCCCACCGGAAGGTTGTACATCTTCTGCTCCTTAGCGCCATCGATGTAGATACCGGGTATCTTGGTTTTATCTTTTGTTTCAATTACCACTTTCTCACGGTGACCTGTCTGCTCATCCGCTTCTTCACGGTAAGTGATGCCTTCTATTACACTGTCAAAACGAACAGTACCGCTGATCTCGGATATGATCACCGCGTTAAACGGATCCCATGTGCAGATCACATCGCCCTTGGCTACTTTCTTGCCATTGGCTATTTTCAATATAGAACCGTATGGTATGTTATTAGTGATCAGCAGGCGGTCGTTAGACACATCTACTATACGCACCTCACCGGTACGGCCGATAACAATGATCTGATCTTCGCCTTCTGCATCTTTGTACTTGGTAGTACGCAGACCGTCAAACTGGATAGTACCATCGAAACGGGCAACCAACTGAGACTCGATAGCTGAAGAACCCGCAACACCACCCACGTGGAAGGTACGCAGGGTAAGCTGTGTACCCGGCTCACCGATGGACTGTGCCGCGATGATACCTACTGCATCACCCTTCTGGGTCATGTAGCCGGTAGCCAGGTTCTTGCCATAGCACTTGGCACATACTCCCCTGCGGCTTTCGCAGGTAAGCACCGAGCGTATTTCTACTACATCTATTGCGCTTTCTTCTATCAGCTTGGCTATATCTTCGGTGATCTCTTCACCTGCATTAGCTATTGGCTTCTCTGTAAACGGATCGAAAATATTGTGCAGCGATGTACGGCCAAGGATACGGTCGAACAGTGGCTCCACTATTTCCTCGTTGTCCTTAAGGGCAGAGGTAGCTATACCACGCAGGGTACCGCAATCTTCGCCATTGATAACCACATCCTGTGCCACGTCAACAAGACGGCGTGTGAGGTAACCCGCATCCGCCGTTTTAAGGGCCGTGTCCGCAAGACCCTTACGGGCGCCGTGGGTAGAGATGAAGTACTCCAATACACTCAGGCCCACCTTGAAGTTGGAAAGGATCGGGTTTTCAATAATTTCAGATCCTGATGAACCGCTACGACGGGGTTTAGCCATCAGTCCACGAAGGCCTGCAAGCTGCTTAACCTGTTGTTTCGATCCACGCGCACCTGAATCAAGCATCATGTAAACCGAGTTAAACCCTTGTTTATCAGCTGCCATTTCACGTATCAGCGTTTCGGTTACACGTGTATCCACGCGCGACCAAACATCGATCACCTGGTTGTAACGCTCATTGTTTGTAATAAGCCCCATGTTGTAGTTGTCCCATATTTCGTCAACCTCAACCTGTGCTTTACCTACCAGTTCTTCTTTTACGTCCGGTACATTAAGGTCATTAATGTTGAACGACAATCCACCACGGAATGCCGTGCGGAATCCGAGTGTTTTAATATCATCAAGGAATGCTACTGTCTTAGGGATATTTGTGTTCTTCAGTATCTGGCCGATGATCTCACGCAAAGACTTTTTAGTAAGCAGTGCGTTTACGAAACCATTTTCCTTAGGTACAAACTGGTTGAACATAACACGGCCAACAGTAGTATCTATAAGCTTGGTTACCAGTGTGCCGTCGTTTTCACGAACACTTGCTCTTACTTTTATCCAGGCATGAAGGTCAGCATGGCCTTCGTTGTGGGCTATGATAACTTCTTCTGCACTATAGTAAACCCTGTTCTCTCCTTTTACTATTTCAGTAGCGGTTGACTTCTTGCCCTTAGAGATGTAATACAGCCCGAGTACCATGTCCTGTGAAGGCAGGGTAATTGGTGTACCATTCTGCGGGTTAAGAATGTTGTGCGATGCCAGCATCAGCAGTTGCGCTTCTGTAATAGAAGCATTGCTGAGTGGTACGTGTACCGCCATCTGATCACCATCGAAATCCGCGTTGAAAGCCGAACAAACGAGTGGGTGAAGCTGTATTGCCTTTCCTTCAATAAGTTTTGGCTGGAAGGCCTGTATAGACAGACGGTGAAGCGTTGGGGCACGGTTCAGTAATATCGGGTGGCCCTTAAGTACATTCTCAAGGATATCCCATACCACAGCTTCCTTGCGCTCCACTAATTTCTTAGCGCTCTTTACAGTCTTTACTATACCTCTTTCTATCAGCTTGCGGATGATAAACGGTTTGAACAATTCCGCAGCCATGTCTTTAGGAAGACCGCACTCATGCAATTTCATTTCTGGCCCTACCACGATAACCGAACGACCAGAATAGTCAACACGTTTACCCAACAGGTTCTGGCGGAAACGGCCTTGCTTGCCTTTCAGTACATCAGACAGTGACTTCAGCGCACGGCCACCTTCTGCCTTAACAGCATTAGATTTACGGCTGTTGTCAAACAAGGAGTCAACAGCTTCCTGCAACATGCGTTTTTCATTACGCAGGATCACTTCGGGAGCCTTGATCTCGATAAGCCTTTTCAATCGATTGTTACGGATAATAACACGGCGGTAAAGATCGTTAAGGTCGGAAGACGCGAAACGGCCACCATCCAGTGGAACCAACGGACGCAATTCTGGTGGAATAACCGGAATGTACTGCATTACCATCCACTCCAGGCGGTTCTCAATACGTGTATTCGCATCGCGGAAAGCTTCTACCACGCTCAGGCGCTTCAGGGCTTCCTGCTTACGCTGCTGCGAAGTTTCATTGGCAGCGGCATTACGAAGGTCGTAAGATAATGTATCCAGGTCGATACGCGAAAGCAGCATATGCACCGCTTCTGCGCCCATCTTGGCTATAAACTTATTCGGGTCTTCATCAGGAAGATATTGATTTTCCTTTGGAAGGCCGTCAAGAATTTCAAGATATTCATCTTCGGTAAGCAATTGCTGCTTGGTATCTTCAGTCTCCTTCAGGTTCAGCTTTGTGCGGATCTGGTCTTCTGCTTCACCAGCGCTTACTACCACATAACGCTCGTAATAAACAATGCTCTCCATCTTCTTGGAGCTTACACCCAG
>CAIRTW010000362.1 GCA_903881585.1 uncultured Bacteroidota bacterium
AACCTGGTCAAACTGGCCGGGCAAATACCTTATTATCTCTTGTCTGAAATGATTACCGAAATTATTTTTTTACTGAATTTAAATAAACGGGGTGGGCTGACTTAAACAGCAGGCCCTATTTATTTTGGCTAAAGCCGATTTTTTAGTCTCTATCTCCACCCGACCTAAAGGCCGGGGCAACTGGTGGTTAAAATTACTTTTTTGATTTGATTTAATCCGTAAACCAATGTGGTTTATAGAATTACGGAATACCTGTTTATTACGCATGCAAACAACCTTAAACCACATTTTTTTACTTTTTTACAGATCGAATTTTATTTTTTCAGAGAAAACCTCTATTTTACCCGCTCTTTATAACGATTCAGTAATATTTTATGGTAATAGGTGTATTGAAAGAGCAAGCCCCGGAAACACGTGTGTCGCTTGTGCCGGAAGTGGTTGCCGCGCTTGTAAAAATGAGTGTGACAGTGTGGGTAGAACAAGGTGCGGGCGATACTGCATTTTTTGGCGACCAGGCATATACCACTGCTGGCGCTGCAATAAAGAATGCACAGGAGATACGCACCGGTGCAGATGTACTGTTGTCTATCCAAACAGGGAACGCACGCGATGCTAAGCCAGGCGCAGTGCTGATGGGCGTTTTCCAGCCGCTTTTTAATCATCACCTGATGCAACAAATGGCCGAAAAAGGATACACAGTTTTCAGTCTCGATACCATACCGCGTACTACGCGTGCGCAGTCTATGGATGTGCTGAGCTCACAGGCCAACATCGCAGGTTATAAAGCGGTGCTTACAGCCGCTACGCAATATTGCAGGTATTTCCCTATGTTCATGACGGCAGCGGGAAGCATACCACCTGCCAAAGTGCTGATACTGGGCGCGGGTGTAGCGGGACTTCAGGCTATCGCAACGGCCAAAAGGCTGGGTGCGGTGGTGGAGGTGTTTGACACACGTCCGGCTGTGAAGGAAGAAGTAATGAGCCTTGGTGCAAAATTTGTGGAAGTGGAAGGCGCTGCGGATGCATCGAAAGCCGGTGGCTATGCGGTGGAGCAGAACGAAGACTTTCAACGTAAGCAGCGGGAGAAGATACATGAACATGCAAAGAAGTCGGATATTATCATAACCACGGCACAGATACCTGGCCGGAAAGCCCCGATACTGATTACCAAGGCGATGATAGAAGATATGCGGGCGGGCTCCATTATTGTGGACATAGCATCGGTAACGGGAGGTAATACAGACCTCACTGAAAACGATAAAACCGTGATGCACAATGGTGTTGCTATAATCGGTAATTCAGCGTTGGCAGCAACAACGTCATCTGATGCGAGTAAGCTATACAGCAAGAACGTGCTCAATTTTGCGAAGCTCATCATTGATAAAGATGGCGGGCTAAACCTGAATTTTGAAGACGACCTTGTGAAGGGCACCTGCATCACCCATGGCGGCAATATAGTTAACGACAGGGTGCTGGCTTTAACAGGTGTTGTAGCATAGGGGGAAATTCCAAAAATAAAATTCCAAAATCCAAGGGCACAAATACAACGCAATCCGAATTCCGAATTCCAAAAATACTAATTCCTAAAATATGCACGCAATAACAGATTTATTTACAAATGAGGGCACTTACCGCCTGATAACCATCGTTATCCTTTCCATCTTTCTGGGGATAGAAGTGATCTCCCGTGTGCCGTCCGTACTGCACACCCCGCTGATGAGCGGTGCCAATGCGATACACGGGGTGGTGATCATAGGCGCGATCATTGTTATGGGCGAGGCAAAGACGGATGATTATGTCGCGCTGACGCTCGGCTTCCTGGCTGTGATACTCGGTACCCTGAATGTGGTGGGCGGGTTTGTGGTTACAGACCGCATGCTGGAAATGTTCAGCAAGAAGAAAAAGCCAACTCCTAAAGCTTAATTGCAAATTCCAAAAATTAAATTCCAATAAAAGATGGGCAACGCATTATTACAATTATGTTACCTGATAGGGTCTATTACATTTATCATGGGCCTGAAAATGCTTTCGCACCCGGATACAGCAAGGAAGGGAAACCTCGTGGCCGCAGCTGGTATGATCATATCGATCTTCGGTACTATCTTCCTTTTTAGGAGCGAGAATGCCGAGCATCTGCATAACTATGTATGGATATTTGCAGCACTTGCCATAGGCACAGTTGTGGGCACTATGGCCGCCAAGAAAGTACAGATGACCGCAATGCCGGAAATGGTGAGCCTTTTTAACGGTATGGGCGGCGCCTGTGCTATGCTTATTTCTATAGTAGAGTATCGCCGGGTGATGGATATTGTTGCCGCTACTCCCAGCTATGTGCCGGAGACCGGTAAGATGATCGTTGTGGTGCTGGGTATGCTGATAGGAACTGTTTCTTTTGCAGGTAGTATGATCGCATGGGGCAAGCTGAATGGCCGTATTAAGGACCGCACTATTCCCGGTGGTCAAATGATCAACTTCGTCATTTTTGCAGGACTTATTATACTTGTTGCTATTGTAGTCGGTGGTTTCTTCCCTGCTATGCCAGCTTTGTTTTATGGTATATTAACGCTTGCAGCTCTGTACGGTGTCCTGTTTGTAATGCCAATAGGCGGTGCAGATATGCCGGTGGTAATATCTCTGCTCAACTCATTTACAGGTGTTGCTGCGGCTTTTGGGGGTTTCCTTTACAACAATCCGGTAATGCTTACCGGCGGTATCCTGGTAGGATCTGCAGGTACCATACTTACTATACTGATGTGCAAAGCTATGAACCGCTCACTGAAAAACGTGCTTATCGGTTCTTTTGGCGGCGCGAAAGCTGTAGCTGGTGGCGCTGCCAAGGAGCAGGGCAATTATAAGGAAATATCGGTTTCAGACTCGGCTACGCTTATGGCATATGCCCAGAAAGTAATAATAATACCGGGTTACGGTCTGGCAGTTGCACAGGCGCAGCACGTTTGTCATGAGCTGGAAAAAGTGCTGGAGGAAAAAGGCGTTGAAGTAATGTACGGCATTCACCCGGTAGCGGGCCGTATGCCGGGGCATATGAACGTATTGCTTGCGGAGGCTGATGTGCCGTATGAAAAACTGCTGGAAATGGAAGACGCTAACGAGCAGATGGGCACAACCAATGTAGTGCTGATACTTGGTGCGAATGACGTTGTAAACCCCGCAGCAAAAGAAGACCCATCGAGTCCAATATACGGTATGCCTATATTGGAAGTTGAAAAAGCGGAGCATGTTATCGTGAACAAGCGCAGTATGAAGCCGGGATATGCGGGCATAGAAAATGAATTGTTCTTCAGGCCAAAAACCTCGATGCTGTTTGGCGATGCCAAGAAGGCGTTGCAGTCGCTGGTAACTGAATTGAAAAGCATAGACTAAGCGAGAAAGCGCGCTTCATCAAATGTTTAATTCATCTGATGAATATTAACTTTAAGCTAAAAAAGGGCTGTTTGGCATTTAAATTGATATAAACAATAAACATGCTTTGCTGCGGAATTGAAAACTTTAATTAAATTTATGCCATGATAAGTAAGAAAAGCAGTGTGATCATTGCAGCCATATTGGCTTTGTGCTGTGTTTTTTCGGCAGTATATATTTCCTCATGCACTAAGCCTTCAAAGGGCCCAAGTTGTGATAATTATGCTTGCGAGAACGGCGGATACTGTTCTGTAGATACGTTCTATAGTAATACTTTTTATCCGCTGAGCAATGGCACACGATGCGATTGCCCTGGCAGCGGCGTTCCAACGGTTCATTGTAATTGCCCTTCGGGTTTTGAAGGCCCTAACTGTGCTTCTGCAGTTGTAGCTAAGTATGCACGCACCTGGGATGTGACGCAAACAGTGATAGGCAGTGATACGGTAAGCAAGGTGGGGACTTCAACCACATACGAGGCTTTCCTGCTGCAATCGGCTACTCCAACTACTTTTTTTATTAATAATATTTGCGACTCTAACAACTATAATGACATAGTGTGCACTATAGACAGTACCAACAGCAGCCTGTTTGTAATAGACACGCTTTCCGCATTTCATATGTTTTACCAGCACTTTAAGTTTACCCAGGCAGGCTCCGGAAGCATATCCAGCAATGATTCCACGATCACCGCTACGATATGGGTAAGGCACCTGAACTACAATGTTAACTGGCAAAATGATACCCTCCAGCTGGTAATGACGCCACATCACCAGTAGTGTTTTTTCCCTTTGTTCTGCGAAGTAATAATATCCGGAAGAAAAGCCGCGAAAATTATTTGTAAAACCAAATTAAGTTATCTACTTTTGCAGTCCCATTTCTAAATGGGTATGAAGTTCTTTAACAAAAAAGCCACTTTTAGCTCAGATGGTAGCGTCCCGCACGTGCGGGATAATCAGTAGTTCACTGGTTCGATTCCGGCAGATGGTAAATGGGTAAAATTTTAAAGCCACTTTAGCTCAGAT
>CAIRTW010000363.1 GCA_903881585.1 uncultured Bacteroidota bacterium
CAATACTGGCACTGCAAACTAATGGCGGTATGTCCACACAGGGCGATAAATACTCGTGGCCCCGCGACCTGCCACTGGATACAGCGCAGAAGATAGTGAATGCGCTTGCCGCCCACTATAATATCTTTCACATTCACCGGCCCGACAACTCGTGCTACAAAACACTATCCCTATATTCGAGGATTTCCGCCAGCTGTGTGTGCTCATTGCCATGAGCCATAAGCGTCTCTTTATAGACAGTTGCGGCCAGCATATAGCTGCCGCCCTTGGCTTACCATCCGTTGTGTGCTGGATAGCAAATGTGCCATCGCAGTTCGGGTACGAAATGCACACCAATATCATAGCCAATCCACCCACCGTAGAGCCTGAACTGAGGAACGCCCTTCTGACCATGTACAACACCAATGGCCCGGAAACCGAATTCCCTTACAATAACGAAGACGAGATATTTGATGTAGCGCCTATACTGGCGGCCCTGGGCCTTGATGCCGAAAAGCCGGCTGGCAGGGTGGCTGAAAAGAAAAGAACAACCAACCCTGCACCTGCAAATAAAAAGAAGAAAAAAGGGA
This sequence comes from uncultured Bacteroidota bacterium, assembly GCA_903881585.1. Lineage (GTDB taxonomy): Bacteria > Bacteroidota > Bacteroidia > Chitinophagales > Chitinophagaceae > Nemorincola. The sequence continues at coordinate 570 of CAIRTW010000363.1, forward strand.
AGTAACCTGTAATTATTGAAAGATCGTCTGTAGTGCAGTTTCGTGCTAAGCGTGGAGTTGCGAAATTTCACCCGCTCCTCCATTGTCTTCGTGAGCAGAGTAGAACGAGACCCGGGTTGAGACTATTAACTCACGGTTATAAAACGGCCCGATATTCGGTTGCTTTTCAATTTTAAATCTCTCCGAAACAATTTTATTTCATAAATTTGGATATAATAGCTGGCACGATAATGTGGCATAAAAAATGCTGCATCAATGATCATGCTTCTTAACGACCCCTGCGGTTTTATTTTATGAAGAAAAATTACTCCTTACTCCTGTTTGCCATCAGCCTGTTTTGCAGCGTGTTTTCTTATGCACAGTCGGGCAATATCTATACCATGGCCGGCACCGGCGTAGCTGGTTTTTCGGGCGATGGTGGCCCGGCAACTGCTGCAAAGCTCAATGGCCCAACAGATGTTTTTGAGGATGCCGCCGGCAACTTCTACATAGCCGACCGCAACAATAACCGCGTGAGAAAGATAAACACTGCGGGCATCATCTCTACCATTGCAGGGACCGGAACAGCGGGCTATTCGGGCGATGGCGGCCTGGCCACACTGGCTAAGCTGAAGCACCCAAATGGCGTGGCAGTGGATGCCGCAGGTAACATCTACATAGCCGATGAAAGCAATAATGTGATACGCATGGTAAATGCGGCGGGCATCATATCTACCATTGCCGGAACGACGGTAGCCGGGTTCTCGGGAGACGGCGGGGTGGCTACCAGCGCGCGGCTCAATGATCCACAGGCAGTTGCAAAAGACCTTGCCGGGAATATTTATATAGCCGATAACAACAACAGCCGCATACGCAAAATAAACACTTCGGGTATCATCTCCACCTATGCCGGAGGTACCGGGCCTGCCTTTACGGTTGATGGTGTTGCTGCAACATCAGTGAGTCTCTGCAACATCCACGATGTTTCGGTGGACAACAGCGGGGTAGTGTATTTTACCAACCAGGGCTGCTGGCATTTTTTACGTATTTCCACCGCCGGGCTACTTTACGATGAGGCTGGCGCGGTGAGCGCATCTTACACCGGCGACTGCGGCCCTGCCGATTCTGCCGATGTGCAGACCCCATACGGCATCTACCCCGACAATCTGGGCAACGTATATCTGTGCCCCAGGGGCAATGTGCGTGTGAGGAAAGTGAATACATCCAACTACATTACAACCGTTGCCGGCACAGGTGCCATGGGCTACACGGGCGATGGCGGCCCTGCACTGAGCGCTAAAGTATCGGGCGGCATTTATGGTGTTTATGCCAACACCTCGGGCGACGTTTATTTTTCTGATGATGATAACAATGTGATCCGTTTCTTCCATTCATCCACTACCGATACCGTTCCGGTTGCTGTATGCTTCGGCGCGGCAGATACCCTCCGCGACTCGTCCACTTATGGTTTATGGGAAAGCAACAATACGGCAGTAGCCACAGTTGGTTCGGTTTCCGGTATCATTACCGGCATTTCATCCGGCACGGCGCTTATCACATTCTCAAACACTGCCTGCCCGCAAAATTTCCTGGTCACCATTGCACTGGCAAGCGTAGCCGGCGCTGAGCTATGCGAGGGAAACAGCACCACACTGACCGATACGGTAACCGGCGGTATCTGGAGCAGCAGCAATGTATTGATAGCCACTATAGGGTCGGTGACGGGAACGGTAACCGGTGTGAGCACCGGCATCGATGCCATAACATACATCATGCCGTCAGGCTGCACGGCTACTGGCAATGTAACTGTAGATGTGACGCCGGGGCCTATTTCGGGCAGCACATCGGTCTGTGCCGGGTCAACGATAACCCTCAGCGATGCCGTAGGTGGCGTTTCGTGGAGCAGCAGCAATACCGCTATTGCTACCGTAGGAACTGATGGAACGGTCACGGGCGTTAGTGCAGGCACGGCAACCATCACTTGTTTTATTGTTTCGTGTTACAGCACTTTGACCATAACCGTAAACCCGCTTCCAAATGCCGGGGCAATTACGGGTACGCTTACCGTTTGCCCTGCTGCTACAACACTACTCACAGATGCCACCGGCGATGCGGGCGGTGTATGGAGCAGTGTGACAACCACTGTAGCCACCATAGATGCCACCGGCCTTGTCTCGGGCGTAGCCACAGGTACATCAACGATCTCTTATACCGTGACCAATGGCTGTGGGGTAGCGGCGGCAACTGCTGTAGTTACAGTCACCCCACTCCCCAATGCCGGCGCTATAACGGGTACACTCATAGTTTGCCCCGGCGCTACCACGCCGCTCACCGATGCTGCGGGCGATGCCGGTGGCGTGTGGAGCAGTGTTACAACTACTGTTGCTACGGTCAGCGCTACCGGCCTTGTTTCGGGCGTGGCTACCGGTACGTCGGTAATATCTTATACTGTTACCAATACCTGCGGCGCTGCTGCCGCAACAGCTGTAGTTACCGTTAATCCCTCGCCCAACACCGGCGCTATAACCGGTGTGCTCACGGTTTGTCCCGGCGCTACTACGCCGCTCACCGATGCAACCGGCGATGCCGGAGGCACATGGAGCAGCGTTACTACTACTGTAGCCACAATAAGCTCCACCGGGCTTGTAAGTGGCGTTGCGCTCGGCACTTCAACGATTTCTTATACTGTTACCAACAGTTGTGGCACTGCTGCTGCAACAGCTATCGTAATGGTTAATGCATTGCCCAATGCCGGCGCTATTACCGGCGTGCTCACGGTTTGCCCGGGCGCTACTACACCCCTTGCCGATGCCACAGGTGATGCCGGTGGCGTATGGAGCAGTGTTACCACAACCATAGCTACAATAAGCGGCACAGGCTTAGTGTCGGGTGTTGCTACAGGTACAACAGTTGTATCTTATACTGTTACGAATAGCTGCGGTGTCGCAGCAGCAACCGCCATAGTTACCGTAAGCCCATTGCCCAATGCCGGCGCAGTGACTGGTACATTTACTGTTTGCCCCGGCGCAACAACTATATTGAGTGATGCCACCGGCGATGCAGGTGGTGTATGGAGCAGCGTTACTACTACAGTTGCCACTATCAGTTCCACAGGTGTGGTTACCGGTGTAGGTGCGGGCACTTCGATCATATCTTATACCGTTACCAACAGCTGCGGCACGGTGGCTGCTACAGCAATTGTTACCGTTAATCCCGAACCAAATGCGGGCGCTATAACCGGTACTTTGACCGTTTGTCCGACTGGCACCACACCGCTTGCCGATGCTACGGGAGATGCCGGCGGCACCTGGAGCAGCGTGACAACGACCGTTGCCACGATCGATGCTACGGGCCTGGTAACAGGCGTAGCTACCGGTACGTCTGTTATTTCTTATACCGTTACCAATAGCTGCGGCACCGCGGCGGCTACCGCTGTTGTGACCGTGAATACAGTGCCTGTTGCAGGTGCAATAACAGGTGTGCTCACCGTTTGCCCCGGCGCTAACACACCGCTTACTGATGCCACAGGCACCACCGGCGGTGTATGGAGCAGCGTTACAACTACTGTGGGTACCGTTAGTGCCACGGGTGTGGTTACCGGTATTGCCGCAGGTACTACCACTATATCTTATACCGTTACCAATAGCTGTGTCACCCTGGCGGCTACCGCGATAGTGACAGTAAATCCTTCGCCTAATGCCGGCGCTATCACAGGTACATTCACCGTTTGCCCCGGCGCTACAACCAATCTTACTGATCTTACCGGCGATGCCGGCGGCACCTGGAGCAGCAGTGCGGTAGTTATTGCTACTGTTGGCAGCACGGGTGTAGTTACAGGCGTCATCGGCGGGACATCAAGGATCACTTACAAAGTCACCAATAGCTGCGGTTCTGCCTCTGCTACTGTAGTGGTTACTGTTACTCCGTTCCCTAATGCCGGCTTTATACTCGGCACGCTCACTGTTTGCCCCGGTGCAACAACCGCATTAAGCGATGCCTTTGGCACGGCCGGCGGCACCTGGAGTAGCGTTACGGCCACCGTGGCCACTGTTGCAGCTACAGGTATTGTTACTGGCGTTGCTGCGGGCACATCTACTATTTCATATTCGGTTACCAATGTTTGCGGCACACGTGCTGCCACAGCTGTAGTTACGGTTAATCCGGCCCCGGCGCCGGTTATTACGCCACTGGGAGATACCACCTTCTGCCCGGGTAGTTTTGTAGTGCTTACTGCAAATCCCGGGGCTGGCCTCACTTATCAGTGGTATGTAGGCGGCGCAACTATTTCCGGTGCGCTCACCTCAGAATACATGGCAACCACAGGTGGCAGCTACCAGGTTCACGAAACTCTTTCCGATGGGTGTTCGGCTTTTTCAATTCCAATGCTGGTGACGGTAGATGTTCCACTTGCCACAATAAGTACCACCGGCGGTATCACGACCATCTGCGCAGGCTCGTCCATTACCATCAACGCGAATACTGGTGTTGGCCTCACCTATCAGTGGTTGCTTGGCGGAATAGCTATTCCAGGTGCAGTGGCCAGCTCTTATTCTGCTACAGCTGCCGGTGATTATTCTGTTATTGTTACCAACGCCACCGGCTGCTCTGCCACATCAGCGGTCATTACAATAAGCATCAATCCTTCACCAACAGCAAATGTTGTTTTGTCGGGTCCTATTACCTTCTGCCAAGGCGGCAGTGTTAGTATTACTACAGATTATGCTGCGGACTATTCCTACCAATGGTACAATGCTGCCGGAGCTATTGCCGGCGCAAACAGCCAGTCATACACAGCTACCACTACCGATGGTTATTACGTTATTGTAACCAACAGTTACGGCTGCACGGCAACATCAGTAACAACCGATGTAGTTGCTAACCCATTGCCCAATGTAGCGATCGGCGAAAGCGGACCGGCTATTTTCTGCGCTGGCGGCAATATTACGCTGAGTGCAGTTCCCGGTGGCTATACTTATCAGTGGTACCTGGCGGGCTCGCCCATAGCAGGCGCTACCAATGCTACTTACATAGCAACTGCGGGCGGCGGCTACCGTGTGCTGGTTACCAATACCGCCACAGGCTGCAGCGATGAAACACATGCCGACTCTGTAATAACCGTAGTATCTACCCCTGTTATCATTCCTATCACCTCGGCCTCGTTCTGTTGGGGCAGCAGCTCTTTGTTATCCACAAGTGTTTCCGGCGCTACTGGCGCTGTAACCTTCCAATGGTTCCTTAACGGTGTTATCATTCCCGGCGCAACAGGCGGCATATACAATGCCTCCGTCCCCGGCAATTACAGTTGTGAGATCACCATTCCCGGCAGCTGCATTGCAACTACTGTAGACGTGCCGGTTACTGAATTTCCTTTGCCAGATCCAATAGTACACTTTAACGGCTCACTGTTCTACACGGGCACTTACTATGTTACCTACCAGTGGTACAAAAACATGACGATCATTGCAGGGGCCACTACATCGAGTACGCCATCTACAGGTGCAGGTGATTACAAAGTGGCTGTTACCGATACCAATGGCTGCCAGTCATTCTCTGATGCATACATCTATACCGGCGGCGTGGGAAGCACCGGTGTGAAAAGCGTAACAAAGGGTGGGGTAGAGATATTCCCTAATCCCGCAGCCGACGAGCTGAACATAAGCATGGATGCAGGTGCATTCGATGCGTTCGTGATCACCAACAACCTCGGCCAGCAATTGGTACAGCAAAAAATTATTGCCACACAGACAAAAGTGGACCTGGTAAACTTCCCTGCCGGAGTTTACTACATCACTTTCAGAGGCGATAACGGAACTGAGGTAAGGAAATTTGTAAAACTGTAGAAAGGTACCAGACTCATTCTACTTCACCCTCCCCTTTAGGGAGGGCCGCGGAGAGGCTACTCCACAAGCCCCAGCAGTATAGCTTTTTTGATCAGGGCAGCACCATTTTTTACGTCCAGCTTCATCATCAGGTTCAGACGGTGGCTGTCTATGGTGCGCTTGCTTACAAACAGCTTATCCGCTATCTGCTGGCTGGTGAGGTTCGATGCAATATATTGCAGCACGTCCGTCTCCCTTCGGGATAATATGGGTTCAGCGCGGCTATGGTTCTTTATCTGTAGTGCATCTGCAGCCATTTTTTCTTTCAAAACCGGCTCCAGGTATTGCTCGCCACTGTTCACAGTGCGAATAGCCTCCAGCAGTATGTTGCCTTTAGTTGTCTTTAAAATATAACCCAGCACACCGTTGCGCAACATACTGTGTATATAGTACACATTATCCAGGTTGGTCAGCGCCAGCATTCTTATCAGCGGGTATTTTGTCCTGATGATATCTGCAAGCTCATCTCCGGTCTGCCCCGGCATTTGTATATCCAGCAGCAGCACATCGGGCTGTTTTTTTGCGATCCCGGCCAGTAACTGCCCGCCATCGTTATAACTGCCAATGATCTCCATATCAGCGCAATTGCCAAGTATATGGCGAAGCCCGTCTATAACCAGCGGGTGATCATCGGCTATAGGTATTTTGATCTTAGGATTCATTTGCTGTCATTTTCTGCGTATCAAATTCTATGTACACCGATGTTCCCTTTTCTGCTCCCGATTCTATGGTTAACTGGCCCTGCATACTGCTCACTCTCGTTTGCAGATTGTGCAGCCCCATTCCTTTTTTTAGTTCGCCGGTATTGAACCCGATTCCATTATCTTCAACAGTTACAGTGAGCAGGTGCTCATTCATCAGCAACTGCACCAGGGCGCTGCTTGCCTGCGAGTGCTTGATAATGTTTTTCAGCAGCTCCTGCACTATACGGTATATATTCAGTTTGCTGCTTTGTGCAATATTGTCGAATGAGCCAAAAGTCTGGAAATTGATTTGCACGGCATTTCCCTGCTGCACAAAGTTGCAATAGGTGCGGATGGCATCGGGCAGGGGTTGCTTCAGCAACACTTCGGGCATCAGGTTGTGGGCTGTTTTTCTTATTTCGTCGCCCATACCATCAAGCAGGCTCATGCCATCACGGAAAGAAGCCGTTTGCATGATCGTTTCATTTTCCTGGGTCGCCGATGCAAAGCGCATCATAGCTGCAGACAATATGCCGCCTATCCCATCATGCAGTTCCCTCGCTATTCGCCCTCTTTCCTTTTCCTCGCCCTGCATTACTCCCTTCAGGATGCCGATGGTGTTTTCCTGTTGCAGTGATTCTATTTTTGCTGCCTGCAGGCGTTGTTTGTTCTGTCCGTTCCGGTACACGCTCGTCATGATCACCACCAGTAAAAAAATGCCGCCCACCACAGATGCTATCCAGATGTTTTTATTGATGATCTTATTTCTCTGCTGTGCTATCAACAACTGGCTTTGAGCGATCTGCTTGTCTTTTTCAGCTGTTTCGTATTTTATTTCCATTTGGTTTATGGTAGCGACATTTGCATAGCTAGCGAGGGTATCTTTTGCGGCATTCATTGAATCTGTATATTCCAGCGCTGTTCTGTAGTTGCCGCTAGTCTTGTACACATTTATTAGTTTTGAGTAGCAGTTCAGGTAATTGTCGCGATAGTTATGTGCTTTTGTTTCTCTGAGTGCAGACAGCAACGTGCTTTCTGCTTCCTTATATTTACCGGTACGGCACAGCGCGTCACCAAGTGAAGATGAAGCGTCCACAACGATGTAGGGATAATTCTTTCCCCCGGTAATTGCCGCCTGCAATAGTGGTATTGCTTTGTGGTAACTGCCTGACACGATGAGCACCTTGCCGAGACCTGTATTTGCCTCTGCCCGCAGGTCGGGTTTCCCGATCTTTTCGCCCAGCTCCATCACTTCGGTGAAGCACTTTATGGCGCTGTCTGGCTGGTGCACACTGTTGTAGTAGTCGCCCCGGTTGATCAAGGCATTGCCCAGCTGAAAGCCCATCTGGTACTTTCTTGAAATATCCTCTGCCTGCTTGAAGTAAGCCAGCGCTTTTTCGGGCTGGCCAAGGCGGATATTCACAAGGCCAAGGTTGTTGTAGCAATTAGCGGTGACATGGGTGGGCGGCCCTTTCATTTTTTTCAGCTCTTCCAGCGACTTGTAGTAGTATGACGAGGCGGGTACGTAGTTGCCTTCGCTAAAGTAGGAGTCGCCTATATTGTTATAGCACCATGCTGTTGCATCCTTTATTGTTGACTTTGCGGCCCAGGGCAATGCTTTAATACAGGCGTTGCGGTCTGCGGCAAAATCCTCCTTTTCCAGATACTTGATGCTTATTTGTATGAGCTCGGTAAAACCGCCATCTATATAGTTTGCCTCCACACATAATTTGAACCGGGCATCAAAAACTGCAATTATGCTGTCGGGATCTTTAATATTACGATAACCTGGAGGAGTGAAACTGTTAATGGCTGCAGTATCAGCTCCCGGCTTTATGCCGCCATCCTGCTGCGCAGCCACTTTGCAGCAGTGGCTGAAGATCAAAAGACAGAAGATGGAAAGAAAATAAGTGCGCATACAACAACACAAAGTACAATATAAGCCCCGGCTAAAAAATCAGTATTTATACTGATTTTTTAGAAAGAAAGGAGATGTACTTTTACCGGATTAATATGTTGCTTTTAAAATTTTGCTACATGAAAACAATGTTAATTATACTTCTGTTGTTGCCAAATATTGTTTTATCCCAAAATGCATCGCAGTCTGGCTGTTGCGTTGATTCCCTCGTCATTAACACAGGCTACGATCCAACCACCGGATTAGCGATACCCTACGGAGCAGATAGTGCAGCTCCTGTTTTAGACCCTAAATGGATCGTTTCATCCATATCGCCGGCTGCTGTGACTGCCATCGCTGCAATGGGAGGTTATACCTCCGTTATGATTGACAGCAATGCAGATGTTGTATCTCCTTCGGGTGCATGGGTTGTTAACCCGGTCGGGTACCCCGGCCATTGGATCAGTTACCTTAACGGAAATGGATATACCACTCCTGGTACTTATGGAGACCCGATTTATTATGCAACCCTTGGCAGACCCTTCACCATGTGCTCTGATGATAGCATTAAGCTAAACCTTTATCTCTCGGGTGATAACTGGATCCAGGAAACTGACATTGACAGTAGTATTTCGCTAACTTTTTCTCAACCAGCTACTGATGCCGTTTCCCATTTTAGCACTGCTACTTTTTTCACACAGACTGTATGGTTAACCGCAGGAACTCATGTCCTCCATGTCAAAGTGCAAAATTATACATCTGGAATTCTTGGCAATGGTACTGGCATAGATGTTTATGGCACACTCAATTCGGCTTCAGGTGCAAATTCATTAAAGGCAGAAAGTTCTTATTGCGATTCTTCTGCACTTTCCGGCTCACTTATTACCAGACCTCAACCCGACCTCAAATTATTCCCCAACCCCGTTTATAATGAGCTCACCATATCTTCCTCGAATAAGATTACAATCATTACCATCAGCAATTTCTTAGGCCAATCTGTTTATACCAATCAATACAACTCCGCACAGGTACAAGTTGACGTTGCTAATCTGCCGGTGGGGGTATACATTGTAAAGATTAATGGATCAGAGGTGAGGAAGTTTGTGAAGCTGTAAATCCTTATACACACTTTACGATCAGGAAAATCACAAAAATAAAGCAAATCATAGTTCAGACAACCTACGACAAATACTTCCCCACAATAGGCACGCGCCGGCCAATGCCGAAGGCTTTGGGGGAGACGCGGATGATGGGGCAGAACTGGTTGCGTTTGTATTCGTTGTTGTTTACGAGGCGCAGGATACGGGTGGTGAGCGCAGGGTCGCTGCCGAGGGCTATGATCTCTTTGGGCCCCTGGCGGCGCTCTATGTATTGATAGAGGATGGGGTCGAGCACATCGTATTCGGGAAGGCTGTCGCTGTCTTTCTGGTCGTGGCGCAGCTCTGCGCTGGGGGCTTTGTCTATGATGTTGCGGGGGATTATTTCCTGGCTGCGATTGATGTAGCGGGCGAGGGCATAGACCTGCATTTTGTAGAGGTCGCCCAGCACGCCGAGGCCGCCGGCCATATCGCCATAGAGAGTGCCGTAGCCCGTGGCCAGTTCGCTTTTATTAGAGGTGTTGAGCAGTATAGACCCGAACTTGTTTGACAAGGCCATAACCATAGCCCCGCGTATGCGCGACTGCAGGTTTTCCTCAGCCACATTGAACGGCAGACCGCTGAACACAGGCGCCAGCGCGTCCTCGAACTGCCGGAACACTCCCTCGATAGGTATGGTATCGAAGTGGTTGCCGAGGTTGCGGGAAAGCTGCTCAGCATCGGTGACGGAGTGAGAGGTGGAGAACTGGGAGGGTAGCAATAACGCATTCACGTTTTCCGGGCCCAGGGCCTCGCAGGCCAGTGCCAGCACCACTGCGCTGTCTATGCCGCCCGAAGAGGCTACTATGGCCTTGGTAAAGCCCATCTTGCCAAAGTAGTCGCGGATGCCGAGGAGTATAGCCTGGTGCATCTGGGCTGTGTTCTTTTCAGGGTCAAAAGTCGCGGGTATAGCCGATATGTACGCATTGCTTCCATCCCTTCTGGCTGGTTGCGAGCCGTCAAAGGTTTCATCCTCATTCCATATAATGCTGGCCATGGCTTCGGTAAAGTAGGGCATCTCGGTAAGCAGGTCGCCGTTCTTGTCCATGACCATGGAGCCGCCGTCGAATACGATCTCGGTTTGTGAGCCAATGGTGTTGCAATAGACCATGGGCAGGTTGTACTTCAGCACGTTCTGCTTCACAATGCCCTTGCGGCCGTCCTCGTGGGTATAGTCGAATGGGGAAGCGCTGAGGTTGATCATAATATCGGGCTGTTGCTTGATGAGCTCGTCCATGGGGCAGATGCGGTAGAGTGGATCGTCGCCCAGGTTCCAGATGTCTTCGCATATGGTCACTGCCAGGCGCTTGCCTTTGAAGGTGAGGATGTTCCACTCATAGGCAGGCTCAAAGTAGCGGTACTCATCGAAGATATCGTAGTTGGGCAGCAGCGATTTGTGCACGATGCCCTTGATCTCTTGTTCATAGAGTAGGTAGGCGCTGTTGAACAGGTCTTTGCCTTCTATCTTAGCATTGCGCGAGGGGCAGCCCACCAGCACACCAATTGTATCTGCGGCCTGGCGTATTTTGTCGATAGCCGCAAGGCCCTGCTCTATGAAGTCATTAAACTCCAGGAAATCGCGGGGAGGGTAGCCACATACCGATAGCTCTGAGAACACGATGAGATCGCCGCCCTGTTGCTTTGCTTCTTCAATAGCAGCAATGATCTTAGCGGTATTGGCTTCAAAGTTGCCGATGTGGTAGTTTTGCTGTGCGAGGAAGATGTTCATTTTTTTCGAGTCGTAAGTCTTTAGTCGTAAGTCGTAAGTCCGGGAGTGGGAGGTTACGGTGGGTAAATAAGTTTTAAGAATTTAGTTTGTGTTGTTGATGATCAATGTGATTTCTTTTCGCAACAGTGGTATGTCGGTTTTTACCGTATCCCAGACAACATCATAATCAATACCAAAGTAATGATGAATAATTCGGTTTCTCATGTCGCTCATTTCTGCATTCGTCAACAATATGTCTTAAGAATTCAACCTGGGAAGGTAGCATATTCAACTGTTTTTAAAATATGCGGGCCTATGTATGGGCTTAATGACTGAAGGGTTACCAGCTCTACTTTTTTATGAAACAAGTCTTCCAGAAAATAGCAGAGACTCATAAAATTGCGGAAAGTCTTACGGTCTTTGTTAATGTCCACTAGCAGGTCAATGTCGCTGTTTTCTTTGGCTTCGTTACGAACGTAAGAGCCAAAAAGGCCGATCTGCTTTACGCCATAGCCTTCCAGTTGCAGGTGGTTGTCTGCGAGGGTTTTGAGAATGCTATTTTTATCAGGTAGCGACATGGTGCAAATTTAAAGAAAATATGGTAGTCGCAGGTACTGGAGATTCAACAGTTTGGGCAACACAAGTGTAAAATCAAAATCCCGGTAGAAGTACCGGGATTTTAGTTCGTTATTTATCGTCGTTAAATTTCTTCGGTGTGTCTGTATGGCGGCGTTTTAGTTTTATGTCGTGTGCGCGGGCATACATTACTATTGGTTTTTCGAGGTCGAAGTTCTCTTCACCGTAAACATATACAGTACTGCCGGTGAGCTTGGTGAATACCTTGTTTACCAGGGTGTCTTTGTCTTTCTGGTACTGGAAGTCTATAGGTTCCAGTTTGCCGGCGAGCTTGCCGTTAACAATGTTGAAGTAGCCGATATACTTGTTCCCGCTGGTCGCAGTGAGCAGGGTGATGAAAGAACGCTTGCCAAGGATAGGGTCGTCAACGTAGGTGAATTTCTTCAGGAAGTCGTTGTAGTAGGTGATGATGGATTTGTAATCGTCGTTGTTCTTTATAGCGCCATTCTCCACGAGGAAGTAATTTTTGAGGAGCACATCGTAGTCGCGCTCGTTGTATAGGTTGTTGGAGTATTCAACAATGGTGAAGGCTTTTGGCTCCAGATCGTGCATCATACCTTCGTAGCGCACTATGGGTATTGCAGGTGCATCGCCTTGTTCTTTCACCATTTTAGAGGTAAGCGGCCCCTGCGGGTTATTGGTCTCGCGGGCCCACCAGCTGGCCAGTGCGCCATCCTTTGTTTTGCTCAGCGCAAATGTAGCGGTGATCGCCTCGGCAAAGTTCATTTCGCCTTTCTTCTCACCGGTCTTGTTTACAGAAGGCACGGTGGCGCTCCTTATTTGCAGGTAACCCCAGTTGTTGTCAGAGGCGGCGATCACAAGATCACCCTTGGTATAGAGGTCACTTTTATTGCGGATGATGAAACCTTTGAGGTCATTGCCATTGTTGTCTTGTACGGCGCAGTCGGCACAAGGGTACTGGTTGTGCTGTAGCTGGGCATTAAGGTTTCCCGTGGCGGTACATACCAATACAAATGTGGCAATCCCAAAGGTATTCATGCTTTTCAATAGAGGCATAATCATGAGTTTATTAGCGGTGGAGTATAGATCCCAGCCCGATAAGCAGCCAAATTAATAAAAAAGTATGGAAAAGGGACGGGATATTTTTCAGATGGTCGCGGTTATCATTTTTGGAATGGCTCCGGCAGCTCCTGCATCATGTTAAGTATGAAATGAGGTATTGTTTGTACTTTTGAAACAACTATTTTACTTTGATCAGCTATCGTAATTTTTTGGCCTTTATATGGTGTTCCGGGATGTGCAGCATTTGCCGGGATCGCTTTCGTGCAGCCTTGTTTTTTTTGTGTTTTGTTCTGCTGCTTCCTGTTTATAGCTATGGGCAAAGCCTTTATGATACCTCTATAAAACCTGCTGATGCCCTGCCAGAACATTATTTGCCGAAGGTAAAAGGCAAGCGTGTGGCGCTGGTAATTAACCAGACAAGCGTCATCGGAAATATTAGCCTGCTGGATCTGCTGAGAAATTCAGGCGTGAATGTTGTGCGAATATTTGTGCCGGAGCATGGCTTCCGGGGGAAGGAAGATGCGGGTGCAAATGTGGAGAGCTCCATAGACAGCGCCACACAAATACCTGTGATAAGCCTGTATGGCAAGCATAAAAAACCAGCAACCGCCGACCTGGCAGACGTGGATATAGTGGTCTATGACCTGCAGGATGTGGGTGTACGATTCTATACGTATATATCGACACTGCAATATGTGATGGAGGCATGTGGACAAAACCACCGGCAACTGATGATACTGGACCGCCCTAACCCAAATGGGTTTTATGTGGATGGGCCTGTGCTGGATACGGCATTCAGATCGTTTGTGGGTATGCAGCCCATACCTATAGTTTATGGCATGACAGCAGGCGAGTATGCAAAGATGCTGGCAGGGGAGCGGTGGTGCACAGATGGCGCCAGCCTGGACCTTGTGGTGATAAAATGCGCCAACTATACCCATGCTAAGAAATACAAATTGCCTGTGTCCCCGTCGCCAAACCTGCGCACCATGGCTGCGGTATATGCATACCCATCGTTATGCTTGTTTGAGGGTACTGTGGTGAGTGTGGGGCGTGGCACGGAGTGGCCGTTTCAGCAATATGGCAGCCCTGATCTGGATAGTACGAAATACACAGGGAGCTTCATCCCGCGCAGTAGCGAGGGTGCTAAAAGTCCGCCCCATGAAGGGATGCGCTGCTACGGGGAAATAGTAGGGAAGACTGATGAAGATGTGCTGAAAAGAATGGATAACCGGCTTTGTCTGGACTGGCTGCTGCGGGCGTATACCAACTACTCAGATAAGAATAGGTTTTTCAATGCCTTTTTTGTAAAACTAGCAGGCTCGCAGGATATGGAGAATAATATTAAGAACGGTGTGCCTGAGCCAGTTATTCGCACAAACTGGCAGCCAGGGCTGGAGGGGTTTAAAAAAATACGGAAGAAGTATTTGCTTTATGATTGATGCGAGATGACCTTTCTGATCAAATCAGATTGCCGAACTATTGCCGAAAGTATTAACCAGTAGTTTAAGTTGGTATCTTAACGGTATAAATGAGCAACTGCCGTAAAAGCAGTCGTGGCAAGTGTTTCGGGATCAACGGAGCCTATTCTATGAAAAAAAATCATTACTTTATCTTCGTTTTGAAAGAAATGCCCTAATTTAGTTCCCTTATTGAACTTGTTTAACCCCTCAAAAATTAAAAGGATATGAAAAAATTGATGATTACCTGTGTATTACTTTCGTCTGCTGCGGTGTCATTCGCACAGTCAAATACTACAGCCCCTGCGACAACTGCACCACAGGCTGAACAAGCAGCGGCTAACAGGCCGATGATGAATGCTGAGCAAATGGCTAAGCGCCGTGCAGGAATGGACGTAAAGCAATATGGCCTTACTGCAGAGCAAGCTCCAAAGGTTGAAGCTGTTGAGCTGGAGTTTTGCCAGGCTATGCAAAAATACCGTGCTGCCGGACAGCAACCAAACCAGGGCCAGATGGGTAACCTCACTGCCCGGAGAGACGGCAAAATGAAGGAAATAATGACTCCGGAGCAGTATGCAAAATTTGAAGCCGGAAGGAACAAAGAGCGTATGGCGCCACAAGGCCCGGCGAACGCAGCACAGGCAGCTCCCAAAAACTAAGATTTTAGAACGAATAAAATAGAAAGACCGCTTGTTGCTACAAGCGGTCTTTCTATTTTGGGTCCATGCAGTGCGATAATTTACTATTGTTTGTAACTCAGTTCTGCCACCACTTTGGCAGGCAGTTTGGGCAGCATATGGCGGGGCAGCAAAAATGAGGTGAGCTCAGCCAGCTCCTTGAACACATAGTGGCTATCGGCTGCACCACGCAGGTACTCTGCGCCGGAGCTGCCGCCTGTGCCTACACGCTTGCCTATGGTGCGCTGCACCATGTGTATGTGCCTGTGGCGCCACATAGAGAGCATTTCGTCTATTTCCAGGAGCGTGCTCAACAGATCGTAAGGCAACTGTAGCAATGGATGATCGCGGTAGAGCATTATGAACAGTGCGTTGCGGCTGGCATCGGCGCTGAATGCGCGGCCCTCGGGGTAGGTGGCATCGTCAATGAAGATAGAGTCAAACACCCATAAATTAGGCTGTTCCACTTCCATAAGGCTGCTTTCATACACATCGCGGTAGGTCTGCCAGAATGAGGCGGCATTACCTTCCCAGTATTCTTTGTTTTTTACAAAAGGCATCCGCTCCAGCCATTCGTTGAGCAAAACCAGCAACGATCGCTTATGTTCTGAATCTTTTACCCTGTCTATATCTTCCTTTGTAAGCTGTGAGAGGTAATAGGATTTTCCGTAACGGTGCTCATAATTAAGGCCCAGTGTGGCTTCGATCATTTTGAACTGAATGCTCTGAAACCCTGATGCGGGGCGGAGCAGATCGCGGAAGTCAAGGAAGTCAAGTGGCGTCATTGTCTCCAATACACCCATCTGGGCTACCGCTACCTCCATTATCGCGCACACTCGCTTTAGCCGGTGTACACTGTTATAAATGTCGGGCGTATTGTTGTGTATATTGGGTTGGTTGAATATTTCCTGGACAAGGGAGAGCTCATGCAGTATCTGTTTGAACCACAATTCGTAAGTCTGGTGGATAATGATGAACAGCATTTCATCGTCTGCCCTGATCCCTTCCTTAGCACTTTCGGGGTGCTGCGCGTTGAGTATCTTATCCAGCTGAAGGTAGTCGGCATAATAAACAGGGGCCCGTTCTTTTTTTTCCATGCGGTAAATTACAAAAAGTTATTGGAAGCCAAAAAAATCTATATAAATATATGGTTATAATACACTTTTTATGACAAAAAGTGATACGCTGCCTATTATCGCCCAGAGTAAAACACCCTGTAAGATAGGCCGCCAGCCCACCTGCCTGATGGTTTTCATTGAAAGCCCTGAGCCAATAAGAAACAAGGTGATCACCAGGCCTTTTCTGCCGAACATAAATGCGTATTCGAAAATAGTGCCACAAGCTATTTTATTGTTGAGGAACGGCATATAATGCGGAAGGTAAGTGGATATAAGTATGGCGAGGATGAAATAAAAGATGAAGTAAGGGATCTTGATCTTGCCCTGGCTTTTCTGGAAGTAGGCTGTAGCAAGAGAAAGTGGAATGATCCAGAGTGCGCGCTCGAGCTTTATTGTTGTAGCAATCTGCAGCGCCTTGTCTGCAAGCCTTTTGCGCACTTCGGGGTCCGGGTCATTGACAATATACTTTGCGGCTGCGCCAACCACCGAGCTTGTGTCGTGAATGGCGATAGCGCACCATGTGCCAAATTGCTCCGGGCTCAGTGCGAACAGGTGGCCGAGCGAGGGGAATATAAATAACGCGATGGAATTAAGGATAAAGATAGTGCCCAGGGATACGCTTATTTCGTTGTCATCTGCCTTGATAATGGGGGCTATAGCAGCTATAGCGCTGCCGCCGCAGATGGCGGTGCCGTTAGATATAAGCTGGGAAATTTTCTTGTCTATATTTAGTTTCTTGCCGATCCAGTATCCGGCCAGCAGGGTAATGGCGATGGTGCCGACCGTGAATAAAAAACCTTCTTTGCCGGCCTTCATTGCTTCGCCGAAATCTATTTTAAAGCCGAGGCACACTACGGAAACCTGCAGCAGCAGGGTAGTGGCTTTTTTATTGAGGCTCAGAAAAGGATGCCCTATCACCAGCGCGATCACAAGGCCCATGAGCAGTGCAATAGGGGGATCTACTTTAAAAACAATGCAAACGATAAGGCATAAAACAAAAATTATTTGCCTTAGAGTATTGGGTAAATTGAGTAAAGTTGTTGCCATTAATTGATATTTGCACGATATTTATAAGGGATAATTGGTCCAAAGATAATATTATGAGCAGCAATTTTCTGCCATTTGTAAGCAATGATGCAATTAAAAGTGCATTGGCTTCAGGAGACAACGATCAGCTTTACGACATCCTCGTGCAGCCGCTGCATGAAGAATTGTACCGGCGCGGCTCGTTCGACTTCGTCGACGAGCTCTCTGATGGCCAGCAACTGCTGCTGACCTACGATTACCTGCGCACACAAGTGGGGCAAGGTGGCTTTATACAATTTATACACAACGGCTATGTGGGCTTGCTGCCATCAATGATAGAACAGCTATTTGTGGTGGGCGCAGATGATATGGCAAGGGTACTGGACGATGTGCTGAAGGTTTATGTACTTAACCTGGACTTGCTCAACAAAGCAAAAAGTGTACAGGAATTTGCCCAGCTTTATGATGAGCTAAAAGAATTTGAAGTGATAGAGGAACGGTATAATGCGGTAAAGCTGGAAGCAATAAAAAAAATGCTGGAGTATGCGGCAGGGCATTTGGAAGAGTTTGTGAAAACCTCCTGATACCGTAATCAGATTTTTACCCAATTGTCCTTCGCTTGGCGAACAGACTCGGCCCTACGAAATAAAATACATCTTCAATCCACCTTTGTTTTTCGCCTCTATCTCACCGCGGTATTCACAGGTGAAATTATCCTTCACCAGATCATATTTCCTGACTTGTCCGGTCTTGAACTTAGGAAAAAAATAGGCTTTGATTTTCAGGGAGTTGCGGTAGAGAAATTGTAATTTGACCGCACTAACAGTGCAAAAATGCTACGCATTCGG
>CAIRTW010000364.1 GCA_903881585.1 uncultured Bacteroidota bacterium
AGAAAAAGGGGCGGCTTCGGCTACCCCTTTATTTTTTGTCGGACAACAGTGATTTTTAAACAAAAAAAACAACATAATGACACTATCTGCAATTAGCGATAAAGGCACCCCAGTTGACTGGTGGTTTTTATATAAAATACCGGGGCATTCTACAGCCAGCGATGGCAGCGCTCCAACGGGAAAAGAATATGTATACTACGATCCGGAGTCAGGCATGGAAAAATTGGTGCTATCAGCAGATCACGTCAGTGACGGAAATGATGGTGCTGTTGCCAATACCCTCAACCAAATCTTTAAGAATATTGACGATCCTGATACCGGTTGGTTTTTTTACAATGATGAAGACCCACTTACCGGCCAGACCAGTATGACCAGAGGTCATACAAAAGGTGTCCTCTGCTTTAACAAGTCAAGCGCATTCTGGCTTATTCATTCAGCTCCTAAGCTTGTTGGCGACACAAAAAACGACAAGTACGAATACCCGTTGAATGCAATGGACTTTGCTCAAACATTCCTGTGCATAACGCTGAAAGATGCAAATGAGGCTAAGAGCATTGCAGAACAAATGTATGTAGCGCAGCAGCCACAAGTCTGCTGGGCATCTCCTGTGCCGTCGTGGCTGGACCCCAGCGACAAACGGGCGCTTCTGCTAAATAACAAAATAACCTCTGATACGGCGCCTTATGCAGCCTATATCATATTTCATTCCGCAGCCGGAATGGCATTCAAATCAATAGCGAAGAACTCACATTGGAACACTCCCGGCGATGATGACTTCTATAATGACCTTGTGGGCCCCACACTTACGGAAAGCATCGAGGTTGAAACATGGGGACATACCACAGCCGTCCCGGGCCGGTTACAGGTTGATAAGGTACACACTGTTCTTGCTATGAAGTCGGTTGACCTGAGCCCTCTGGGAATAAATCCGTCTTATGAGTGGGGTGAGGGCGACGATCATGCCAAATTATGTGTTTCAGATAACGGAGAGAAAAATCATTTTGTTTGCGTTGGCGACATAAACTTTACAAAATCACAGGAGCTGAGATGTGGAGGCACAGTCGCATTCATACATGACCCTCTATGGAGCAGCATTATTGGCATTCTTAAAGATACGGTTGTTAGAAAAAGTACAAACCAAAAAGCTAAACCACGGGTTACTCATAGCGTCACCAGGAAGCCACGTGCTTAAAATCCAAATTCACATAAAATTAGTGATACTTTCAAAATAACTTCCGCACTTTTAGTAGTGTATAAAATCTCTCTCTGAGGAAGTTATTTTGAAGGTTTTACTTAGCAGATGTGATAAGCATTCTGATCACATAAAAGTAAGCCGCACCATAGCCGACCTTGCAGGTAGTGAGGACAAACGGCCAGAGCACCTTGCAGAGGCGATACAGTATAGGAGCTTGGATAGAGAGGGATGGGCGAAAGAGTAAAGACGGCTCCTCAGGCCTATGAAAAATGGGCCAAACGAGGAGATGAATTATTCATAAATAATAAAAATGCTATTGCATTTGATTCAGTTTAAACTTCCAAAAGAACAATTATGGCTACAGCTTCAATATCCGTTGCGAATTCAGTCCTGACTTACGCAAGGAGTTATATCGGAAAAAAGACTTACGCTCAAATGGACTGCTCACATTTTGTGCACGCAGCTTACCATGATGCGGGCTTAGATTATCCTTATACGCCTACTGCAAAGTTCGCCACGCTTGCTACCGGGGCTCATGCTAAGTTTGAATTAGTTGAAAACAGTGAAAAGCAGGCTGGCGATGTCATTCTTATGCCCGGACACATGGGAATATTTGATCCTCAGGGATGCACTGTGCTTTCAAATAATGTCGAATGCGTTAGACTGAAAAAAGACGCACCTTTTCTTAGCTCCCGAACTGAAGGTAATCGGGGACCAGACTTTGGGCAAACCAAGTGGTGAAAATCAAGCTATAAAGTTTATCGTTAGAAACTTATTACCAACCAAAGTGAACTTAAAGGATATTCACCTTTTCCGGCAATGTAAGTACGTTATTGCATCTCAGCCCGTCCCCCAGTGCCCCCCCCGCCCAGTCTCGCCCTTCGCGGGACTGGCGGCAGTCAAGCTCTGCAGCTAATATGCGCTGCGAAAACAGGCGATTCACCTCCAAACCGTAACGCCATTAAAGCCCACCTGCACAAGCCCGGAACAGCGGCGAAGATTTGAGATGCTGCTATTTCCTGACCACAAATTTTTGCGGTACATAACCGGCATCACTTTGCCATATGGCAAAATACACGCCATCGGGCAATCCGGCTACAGAAAGGATCACGTTCGCTACCCCACCGGCAATATTACATTCCGGAGCCTGTATCACAACACGTCCTGTCATATCCGTTATTGATAGCGTACATTTTTTAGCACCAGGTGCCATCCGCTGAATATGCATTTCATTGGCCACTGGGTTCGGGTATATGCTGACCGATTGTTTAGCATTAAGCAATGTAATATTGCCAAGCCCAATACCTGCTTTAACTGTGTAATAACTTGCATCTGCAACATATAACGTCCCGGTTGGAGATCCTGCAGTGTCATAATCAATAGTGAATAGCGCGTTATGCATCCCCGGCTTGTACCAATTGTAGGTCTCCATACGCCCAGAGTTTACGCCCGATGATGAACTGTCGTAGTAATAACTGATGTTGTGCACCCTTACCACACCGGTATCCGTGCCGCCGGGCAGTATTATTGTACCGTAGCCATCATAGATAAAACTGTCTATTTCCGTATAATATTCATCTATCGAAGCAGAGCCAAAGTAGCCCGTATCTGCATACACGGCATTGTATGCAAAAGGATAGCGAAACTCGTCTATAGGGTTACTGAAAATATAATTTACTCCAGAGCTATGCGCACCCATAACCGTAAGCCGGTTGCTGGCAGCATTAAAATATTCATAGTCTCCATAGTTAAGCTCGCAGATATTACTACCTGGAAATGTGCTGCAAAAAGGTGTAGAATCGCAATCGTACACGAGTG
Organism: uncultured Bacteroidota bacterium; assembly: GCA_903881585.1. Classification (GTDB taxonomy): domain Bacteria; phylum Bacteroidota; class Bacteroidia; order Chitinophagales; family Chitinophagaceae; genus Nemorincola. The sequence continues at coordinate 3,014 of CAIRTW010000364.1, forward strand.
TAGAATCAACGCCTGTTTGCGAGACGGTTGAAAAATCCCATGTTACATTCATACCTGATGCGCCTTTCGAGACATCGGTATCTATATAGTGTTCATAGAAAAAATCTCCCTGCACTGGGTTCATATTGGGTGCCGTTAAAATGGGCTGTGCCTGTGCCTTTATCAATATCGCAGTTGTGGCCAGAAGTGAACAAAGTATTTTTCTCATGAAGTTGTTTACCATTAATATGCTGCAACACATGAAAAGGTTGCCCTGGGAATAAAAAACAGTGTGTACACTATCGGGTCATAGGCCAACCCTCCCCCGCCGATTTTCGGATTGGCAAATGCAAAACGTAACAAATACCGTCTGCAAAAAAGAGATTTGTTATTTTGGACTCAAGCCGAAAAGACTCGCGCCAATGGGGCATTCGGTACTTTCTGAATCTGATTTCAAAAACATTTCCGTAAGTTAGTATCGGCTCCTGCTTAAAATGGACTGAGGCTAAATGAGTACTATAGAAAACAAGAAAGATGTGCCCACCAAATCATTTGCCTCTACCGGCGCGTGGGAAAAATGGCTGGCTGCCAATCATGCAAAGTCAGATGGTATCTGGCTGCGCATTTTCAATAAAGAGTCTGGTGAAAAAACCGTTACCTATGCACAGGCGCTCGACGAAGCACTCTGTTATGGTTGGATCGACGGACAAAAGAAGAAATTTGACGGTGATTCCTGGATCCAGAAATTCACGCCACGCCGGGCACGAAGCATATGGTCGAAACGAAACATAGAACATATTGAACGGCTTACGAATGAAAAGAGAATGAAAGCCGCCGGATTAAAGGCCTTTGAAGAAGCGAAAGTAGATGGGCGCCTGGCCGCTGCATACGATTCACCTTCCAATTCCACGATCCCTGAAGATTTTCTCAAACTCCTTGAAAAAAACAAAAAGGCAAAAGCGTTTTTCGACTCGTTGAACAAAACCAATAAATATGCAATCACCTGGCGGCTTCAGACCGCTAAAAAACCCGAGACCCGTGAGAAGCGAATGAACGTTATTCTGGAAATGCTGGCTAAGGGCGAAAAATTTCATTAGGAAAAGAAACAGAAAGGAGTTGCAAATCCACAACCGTGTAGTGCGGCACTGCAAAACCCGAACAGTAGAGACGAAATTCCGGGAGATATTGTATTTTTAATGAGAAAAATGAATATTTATGTTCTGTTATTCTAAATTATAGAGTATGAATGTGTCCCTACCTTCTCACCCCCTCCTTAAAAAATATGTAGAATGTATTTATCTTCTTGACAAAAAAGCCGAAGCATTAAAGTACGTTTCCTATCCAAGCCCATTCACAGCAATCGGTTTGTTTTCAAACGCGAAGGTCACCTGTTCAAACAAAATACTAGAAATTGATCACGCTGTTAAAGACAAATATTTCGGAATAGCTTGTAACCGCCTGCATAATACACTCGTGGTATCCTACCGGCACATTGTCGATGAAATTTCCATTGTTTTCAAACCGTTGGGATATAATTCTTTTTGCGGAGGTGAGTATGAAGATAAAGACATGTTTATATTTACCTCGTGGAACCAGCATTTAAAAGCGCTGTTAGATGACGTTTTCAATTGCAGTGTACAGTCAGAAAGGTTCCCGATCATTGAGTCATTTCTATTAAGACAATATACCCCCATCAGCGACGAAAAACTATTAGCCGAAGCGATCCGGCTGTTATGCGACTTTACTAACAACTTTTCATTGCATGAAATAGCCGCTATTACAGGCGTGCATTATAAATATTTGTACCGCTGCTTTAAAAAAAATATTGGGTGCAGTCCTGTTCATTTTAGACTGATAGAGAAGTTTCGTACAAGTATGTATGCTGCACTGAAGGATAAAAAATCCGATACACTTACAAATATTTGCTATGAAAACAATTATTCGGACCAATCATATTTTATAAAGCAATTTCGGCAAATAT
>CAIRTW010000365.1 GCA_903881585.1 uncultured Bacteroidota bacterium
AATAGAAAGATGTCAACCTACCGAGGCAAACTATTCTATCGGATGATTCAGCAAGCAATGGTAACAACTCCAGTGCCGCTCAACGACATAATAACCCCTAAAAAACCACTCACCTAAAGCAGATAAGCAGTTTATTTTTTTACTGAATTTAAATAAACGGGGTGGGCTGACTTAAACAGCAGGCCCTATTTAAATATCAGCAGCAGTGTACCACCAATTATCAGTACGGCTCCTGCTGCTTCCTGCCAGGTAAGCTTCTCATGGAGAAAAACGACAGATAAGACAATAGCAAGTGCAACACTGAGCTTATCAATTGGCGCCACCCTGGATACTGCCCCAAGCGATAAAGCCCTGAAATAGAATAGCCAGGATAAACCCGTGGCGCAACCGGATAAAATAAGAAACAACCAGTTTTGCCTGGTAAGGCCCGGTATCTGCGCAGTAGCTCCTTTTACGATCACTATCCCCCACGCGATAACGAGAATGATGACGGTTCGAACGGCGGTAGCAACATCTGAATCAACGCCCTTGATCCCGATCTTGGCAAAAACTGCAACCAGCGCTGCAAAAAAAGCCGACAATAGCGCATATAACCACCACATAGAGACTCCGTTTTCTTAGGTAAAAGATAAAACTACAGCTTTTCTGCATTCCAGATAAGCTGCTCCAGCTCCTGGCGGCTGGTAATGATACTTGCCCTGTAGTCATATACCATATCCCACTTTTTTTCAGCCGCATTCCATTTTTCAGGTATGGCGCTCCATAATACCTCTTTATCTGCGCTCAGTATAAAAACCTTGCTGTACGCGGTTGACATATTTCCGAACAATGAGCCATCGGGCAATTCGATCACATTTCCCCCGACGGGGAATTGATGAAATCCTTTCAATGATGTGTCAACGCCCTCCAGCGTACACTGGTATTCCCATATTTTTTTCAAATCGCCCTTGCCGGACGCAGGCTCTTGGAGCTTTAGAATTTCCGGTAGCCCCTCTGAGCGCCCGCAACTATTATTATTATATAAATAAAGATACCCACCGGGTGAACGCCGCACGCTGTGCTGGCGGCAGAACAAACCGTTCCCGGTTTCAGATACATCGGGTTTGTATATTTCGCCATAAGTGTTCAAAACGACGCCTTCGGGATATCTCACTTTTATTATCCTGCTAATATTTCTGAAACTGACATACAAAATGCTGTCCTTTTCATCAAAATAAAATGAATTTTCATGTACCGAAATATCGGCACGGTTAGCTCTCCCCTTGTGATAATAAATATCTGACTGCTTAAAATATTCAGATGATCTCCAGGACCACACCACATTCCCATGCTCATCATATTCGATGACCGTACCGAACGGAAGCCTTGGATACCTGATTGCTCCGCTGTCGGGCTTCCTGGTGCCTTCGTGAAAAATAACAAAGCTGCTGTCATTGGATGGCAGTTTCATGTTCCACTGGTCATATTCGCTTCCCAAGGCCATATAATGCCCGCTTGCGAGCCGGGTAAATTCATGATGATACATTTCCGCAGCTCCGCCGCTCACCTTGCCATCGTTTGGCGCGTTCCATAGGATACTCCCGTCATAATTGACTTCATAAGCCCCCAATTCTTCAAACAAAAACGTTATTGTTCCTACAGGGGACATTTTCAGGTCACGCAAAGGCGCCTTTTCCATATTGATCTTTTCAACGTCGGGCAGATACCAGACGGGATGGCCGCTCATGTCATAAAGAGCCCTGGTCCCGTCAAGGAAAACAAAGGCATCTTCGTACTTTGTTGCTTTATGCAGCACCCGCAGCCGGGTAAAACTGGTATCTACCTCTTTTAGGATTCCCGTGCCAAAATGATGCAGTTTACTCTTCGCCCCTTTTTTTTGTCCATTTACCACCCTCCACGTATATGGTTTGCCGAAAAAAGGCACTTCGCCTATAATTTTTGTATTTTTACATTGCAGGTGTATGGCTATATTTCTTTCAAAAGAATCAACAGAGTTATAATAGCCGGTGGCAATTTCGATTTCACTGCCAGTTTTTGTTTGCCCGGCAGACGGCGAAAATCCTACAAGCCTGTAGTTCAGGATACTGCCTTCTTTAGGTAATATCTGCGATTTAGCCTGTTGATTGGCGATGAACAAAAAAATAATAACGGTCAAAACTTTCCACATGAGAAATGGATCTTTAACGATTGGTAAATATAAATTAAAAATGCTTGCTGGCCTTGTCATATGCTGCTTCGCTGCGATAATGGCTTGTAATAATACGGCAAACGATCTGAAAGTAAATAATACACCTGCCAAGGACACTACAGCCGTGTTTGTGCCCCCGGATACAAGCACCATTCCGCACGACCAGCTTGGCAATATGATACGTTATGGCAGGGAACTTGTTATAAACACGGCGCACTACATTGGCCCGAACGGAACAGTGGGGAAATACCTGGGCAATAAGATGAATTGCGCCAATTGCCATGTTGATGGCGGCACACGACCGTTTGCATACAATTACTTCAGCTCTCATGCCCGCTACCCGCAATACCGCGGCAGGGAAAACCAGATACTGACACTTGCCCAGCGAGTGAATAACTGCATAGAGCGCCCGCACAGCGGTACCCCCATGCCGCTGGACAGCAAGGAGATGGTGGCGATAGTATCTTATATTAAGTGGCTGGGCACAGGGGTGCCAGTAGGCCAGCACGTGCGTGGTGATGAAAGCCTGGAAATAGAAAAATATCCCGACCACCCTGCCGACCCGGCAAAGGGCGCTGTAGTATTTGCTGAGAACTGCGCCTCCTGCCATGGCAAAGACGGCGAAGGCCAGTGGAATGCGGATTCATCCACTTATACTTACCCTCCACTTTGGGGGAAATATGCGTTCCAGAAAGGGTCCAGCCCATCGCGCGTGGTGAAGCTGGCACGGTTCATAAAAGCGAATATGCCGGATAAAAAAGCAACATGGCAAAAACCCTTCCTTACCGATGAGCAGGCGCTGGATGTAGCCGCATTCATTAATGATGACCGCATACACATGCGCCCGCAAAAGAAAGACAAAACCATACCCGACTACCCTAACCCGGCAACCAAGGCTATTGACTATGATACGCCACCCTACATTGATACGTTCTCTGCAATGCAACATAAGTTTGGCCCTTACCAGCCCATTGTCGACTACCATAAGGCCCACAAGCTACCGGTGATCTGGTAACAGGAAATGCATAATGCTAAAAGAAAGTGTTTCCGTATCCGCCTGCTCAATAGGATGTGGCGTAGCGGGAAGAATACCCAGTTGGCCATTAGGCAACGATCTATAGACATTAACCGTTTCGTCGAGGCTTACCATTTTATCCCGGTCGCCAAGCAACACCAGAACGGGCGCTACTATTGATGTATGATCTTCGGGCTTAAGCGGACTATTATTCCCCAGTGCCGTCATCATCTCTGTAGTTTTTTGCAGCACTACTTTCCAGTCGTTCAGCAGGTGCCGCTGTCTCAGTGTTTCTGCAAAGGCCGGTAGTTTCTGCGCTATCTTCTCCGGGTTCAGCATTTTTATTTCCTTTGCTGCGGTTTCAGCGTCCCAATGAAATTTTGTGGCCAGTGTCACCACTTTATCTATTTTCTCGGGATAGTGTTTCGCGAGATACATGGCCACATAGCCGCCCATGCTATAGCCGAAAATAGAAACTTTACCTAGATTATGCTGCTTCATAAACAGCAACACATCGTCGGCAAATAATTCGATAGCAAATGAGGGCTCTGAAGCCGCGCTACTGCCATGCCCGGTGAAATCAAGCGTATATACTTTAAAAGTTTCGCCCAGCCGCGCGGCTAATGGCTGAAGCTGATCGGCAGCGCCTATAGCACCGTGGAGGAGTAATAGTGGTTGCATGTGATAGTAAATATAAAACAAGTATAATTCCAGGATGCGATCTATTTTTTATCTTATTTTGAAAGCATATTTACTTTATAACTAAAGCCGACTACATGCTCAACGAAAGATATGAAATTGAATTAGATTCCAGCTACCTGGAATTTGAATTCGATAGCATCGGCCCAAAAGGTACTATTAAGAAGGTCGTGCAATATTCTGAAACTAACTTGAAGGATTTATACAATCTGGGATTTGGAGATAAGAATAAATCTTCAAAACGAATAGATGATCTGGCCATAACTAACAATGGTGACAGTCAGAAAGTATTGGCGACCGTCGCATTAACCGTATTTATTTTCACTGAATATTACCATAACGCCTCTGTTATGGCGATAGGCACTACGTCGGCTAGAACAAGACCTTACAGGATGGGAATAACCAATAATCTGCAAGCCATAGAAAATGACTTTAACATCTATGGACTAAAAAATGACGATTGGGAAAAATTCGTTAAAAATGTGGATTATGATGCTTTTTTAGTGGAAAGAAAAAAGTAATTTTGTAGTATATGAAAACGCAAAGAAAATTATCCAAACTACCTAAAGGAGTGAAGGTAAATCCGGACCTTGACAAGTACCGCGATGTCATTCTGTTTCCGGAAAAGGTAAAAAAAGCAAACCACATTCTCAAAACTGTTGGGCTACCTAAAATTTAATTCTATCCTGAATTATCTAATGGTGATTCATATTTCTTTGCTCTTCGTACACCTTTTTTTCTAATTCTTTATTAGAGGGATCATTCCATAACGCCTCCTCTGCCTTAATAAAAGCCGGATTATCCCGCTGCATGAATTCCAGGTAGTTCTTACGTGGTATGGCCAGCAGCAGTGCACAAAACATGACGGCTATCGTAAGCCTGGTGGTTATACGCTTGTAGTATTGCCGGTATTTGCCCTTGATCTTTGTAAAGCAAACAGCCAGTATTGTAAGGCACAGCGCCATCGATATACCAAGATTAAAAACAGCTCCCGGCCATGATTGTATCTTAAACAAAATGCCCACACATGCCATGGATAAAGCTAAACCAGCCAGCACGGCACCCGCCAGCCGCATTGTCGCTATGCCTCTGTAAGACTCTTTCTTTAAAACATCCCGGAGACGGATATCATTAAACAAAGCAAAGCCAAAATACATATACAGGAATGTCAGACCCATTAACGACATTACTATTGTCAATGAACTACCGCTTGCAAGCAATAGCCGTGCAATTATCCCAATAAACGCCAGCATCACCAGAAACCGCTCAACTTTTTTCATCACGATATTTATTAGTAATTTGAACCGAATTTATCACTAAAGGTAAAAGAACTGATCAAATTATATGAGCACACAGTTAGGCATAGGGTCACGGGTTGACCATCCCAGTTTTGGAAAAGGAGTTATTGTAGATGTAGCGTCGGAGTCTTATATCATCTGGTTCAAATCGCAGCAGGCCACCAAGAGCATCAGTAAAGACTATGCCGACCTGAAAACACTGGAACAGGTAGAAGGGAGCACCGGCAGCGAAACAATAACCATAGCAGATATAGAACAGGCGCTCAGCAATATACTGGACCAGCGGCTGCACGACACGCAGATGGTACCTATAGGACCACGCTGGCGCCGGGGAAACATGATATTAAAACCAGGCGATGCTACACTGGCATCAAAGGAAGTGCCGATAGAAACTTTCTTTCACAAGATCGTTATGGTGCGCGACCGCCTGCGTGTAATGGAGCAAAAAATAAACGCCAATAAAGTAATGACCGATGATGAAAAAGTGGACCTGCAGCAATACATCACTGCCATCTATGGCTCACTGACAACGTTCAATGTGCTGTTTAAGGAAACACATCACCAGTTCAAAGGTATGAGTGGTAAGGAATAGGAGTATTTATTATTGAGGTTTGGAGGCCGTCTCAAAAGCAATTTTGAGGCGGTTTTTCTTTTTGCTGTAAAACGAAGTTGTTCTTGGTTGTATTATCTGTTATAGTAGGTAATGAAAGCT
>CAIRTW010000366.1 GCA_903881585.1 uncultured Bacteroidota bacterium
GCATGGCGAAGTCGCGCAAAAAAGGGTCTCTCGCAAAGGCGCAAAGCTCGCAATTCCCTCATTTTGTTTTTAAGACCGCCAAGCGCGAGTATGTTTTTTATGCCGCTTTTAATGTCCCCAAGGCATAAATTACTTATCAACTTATCTCTTATCAACTTCACTTTGCCCGCTTGATCTTTATCAGCGATGCATTCCCTTTATTGTTGTAGGCGAGTATGCTGTATTTTATCGTGCCATCGGTGAGCAGTAAACTGGCTGTATTTGGCGGATCATAGCCCTCATTGTTTGCCATGATCACCAGTGTATTTACCTCTTTGCCACTTACAGGCAGGCGTAGTTGTTTTTTTTCTTTAACGAGCGAGTAATCGGTAAGCACAGGCTTTCCATTAAACTGTATAGTGATCCGGTCGCCATCAACAGTCCCGCCGTCCCAGATATCCAGTATTACGGTATCTGAATGCCACTCGTATAATTTTTCAACCCCCGCGGTTACTTTCTCCTGTTCCATAGGTTCCTGTGGCGCGAGTTCTGCGGCAACCGGCACGGGCTCTTTCGCCTTTTTCTTCATGGTGATCACCGTATCAAACTGCTCATGGTAGGAAAACAGGTTTTGCAGTTCTTTATCGTCATTGAAAACAATGTCGCCGGGTGTGCATGAGGTATTGTCGCTCTCCCGGCTTGTAGCTGGTCCTTTCAGCACCTTTCGGCCTCCGTCCTGCACATATTCCAGGCTGGCATTTACCAGGCACATATAGGCTTTTGTCTGCACGCTGTGAGAGTATATAATGTCTTTTTCTTTGAAGGATAAAGTACGCATCTGCTTATCCAGGATGCCGCGGATGGCGGTCTTTGTTTCGTTGGGTTCTTTATAGGTGAGCGAATACCCTTTTACCACATTGCCCGAGTCTGTAAACACCAGTTTATAGGGGAACACCTCGCCGGTTTTCATCACGAGCGTACCTGTTAGGATGCTTTGTTTGGGTTGTGCGCTGCTGGTAAAAAGTGCGTACATTAAAATGATCAAAGTGAGAAAAACGGCCTTCATATACGGGGCAATAATAGGGATTTTATGTTTACCTAAGTGTATATAACACATATCCCGGAGCAATGACTGCGCTGTCTAAAGGATGTTCATACCCGTGCAGGTATGCTTTGTAGTAGTCGTCCACAATACCATTAAGCAGCAGGTATTTTGCATGTACGCTGTCGAATACTTTTTTATTGATGTCCAGCGGGTACTGCCAGGCGTGGATCATGCAGCGTTTGTTGGTGTACAGGGTGGTAAGGCGCGGGCGCGAAGTAATAATAATATCTCGCTCGTTTACATGAGCTGATAGGTAAGCGAATGCCTGTGTATCCTTAGCTTCCGGCACATATGCGAAAGGAGGTTCGGTAGTGGTTCTTAAATATCGCATACCTGCAAACAAGATCGTGAATGTAAGCGCCAGCGCCACATAGCGCGGCCTTACGGTAGTAATTATCGGTAATGTCTTCGCCATTGCCAGGTAGCAATAATAAAACACCACCGGCATGGCCGGGTAGAAATACCGGGGGTCGTGAATGGGGTAGTAGAGCACCATGGCGCAAACGAACAGGAAGAAAATATCATCGAAACAGAACCTCCTGGTGAGGGACATAAACAGGCCAATACAGCAAAAAACCAGCCCGGCGCTCTCCATCAATGTCACTATCACTGTGCGCATACCGTGATCGGTGTCGTAATGGAAAAAAGCGGTGATGGCTGCCAGCAGGGCGCTGGAATTGTCCCGGATAATGGTGGGTAAGCCTTTTTGCAGCGCGATCTTCAGAAAGTCGACATAGAAGCCGGAAGCGCTGGTGGGGCAGTAAAACAGAGTCTTATTCAGCAAAAACGTAAGCGCGAAACATCCTGCAACAACATATAAAGATGGAACGCTAAGCACATTTTTCACGGAAATGCGCTTCTCTTTTGCAAATGTTTTAATCGTATAAATACATAGAAAAACTATTTCAGCGAATAGCAGCAATACGGATTGTGTACGGACAAGGATAGCCATAGTCGCCAGCAATACCAGCGTCATTATGCGTTGCCATCCGAATGTCTTTGCATTGCGCACCACCAGGTACAGCAGCACAAACAGCATACTGGTCTCATCAGACAGCACCTCCTGTTTCAGGTCCATCATGCACTGGCTGTAGGATATGATAATGGCCAGGCACACTGCCGCAAGGGCACTCATATACCTGCGGAAGTAAAAAAACAGGGCAAAGAGGATGAAGGCAGCAATAACGGTATTAAAATAGCACATGGGCCGGATATCTATTCCCCAGTGTTTTACTACAGGCGCCAGCAACAATGGAAACCCCGGCGGGTATTGCGGCGGCGAATAGCAATTGTTGTACTTATTAAAAACGTAATTGGTCTGGTAGTATGGCTTGCCGGCAGCTATGTTTTGTGCTTCTTTTATATATAGTGCGTAGTCATCACCGCCGGGGGAGTGGGTGTCATGAATGTTGTGAAAGAATAATGGGATTGAAAACAGCAGCAGGAACAGCAGCGGAAGGTTCTTTTGTATCAGTGGGTGGCTGTTCATGCGTTTTCAGTCTGTGCTAATGTAGGGAATTTTGCTCCGTTGTAACCCTAATAGAAATTGTATGAACGAAAAAAGAAAAAAAATATTACCTTTGCCGTCCGTTTTATCATGGAGGTTGTAGCTCAGTTGGTTAGAGCATCAGATTGTGGTTCTGAGGGTCGCGGGTTCGACCCCCGTCATCCTCCCCAGGTTAAAAGATCAAAAGTGTCCAGAAATTCCGGGCACTTTTTTTATTTTCTTCAACCCCTATGCGTACATTTGTTTATTGTTTTATAATTAAATTTTACTAAAATGAGTTTAGAAGTAACAGGCAAACTGCTTGTAAAGTACGAAACACAGCAGGTGAGCGAAAAATTCAAAAAGCGTGAATTTGTCCTTGAGCTGGCAGAAGAGATCAACGGCAACATCTACACCAACTTTGCAAAAATGCAGCTGGTACAGAACAAATGTGACATCATAGACCGCTTTAAAGAAGGCGAAACAGTGCGTGTGAGCTTCAACATCAAGGGCAACAAATGGGAGCGCGATGGAAAGGTGAACTACATCACCAACCTCGATGCATGGCGTGTAGAGAGCGCTACAGCCACCCCAGGCAACGCTGGCGGCGGACAAGCAGCACCAGCATACAATAACAATAACAGCAGTAACCAGGGTGGCGGAAACTTTAATGCCGCGCCGAACTTCAATCCATCTCCGGAAACGATTGATGACCTGCCATTTTAATTTTTACTCCAGGGGATAAAGCAGGCCATTCCGGCCTGCTTTATCCCTTTTTATAAAAGCAGATCTATGCACCGCTATTCGCGTATTGCCCTTGTATTATTACCCGTTGTTGCATTGCTTAGCGCCTGCAGCAAGAAACCCGACCATGCGCGCTACATACCCAAGGATGCGGTAGCGGTAGCAGGCATAAACCTGAGATCGCTGGGCAAAAAGATAGCCTGGAACGTGATAACCGGCAGCAAGCTCTTTAAGGAGATGCAAGGCCGCATACCTGAAAAGAGTACCAAGGACGCTATGGATGGTATAGAGAAAGCGGGGATAGACCTTGCTAATACACTCTATGTTTATGTGAAGCCAGATACGCGATTTAAGGGAGGCAACCGCATTACTGGATTGGTGCCACTATCTGATGCCGCTCAGTGGGAAGCCTATGTAAAAAAGGTGTTTCCTCAGGTGGAGGTCAAGCAGAATGGCGGCCATAAAGAAGCAAGCCTGGGCCGCGACATGTTTGTAGGGTGGAGCAATAATTTGCTGATCATTATCAATGTAATGTCGGCCCCGGCAGATTATAACGACCTTATGGAAGGCCGCGGCGCCCAACCGGGAGACCGCCCTATGGAAGATATGGCCAGCCTCTCGGCCGAAATGAATGTGGCTTTTAGCGTGGCAGGCGATAATTCGCTTACCGGCAATCCCCGCTTTACGGCGCTTGAAGCAGAGGGGCACGATATAACCTTCTGGCTTAATTACGGCCAGCTTATGTCGCAGTATGGCAGTGATATGTCTGACCGTATGGGCGGCGTCTCTTTATCTGCGGCATTATGGAAGGATGCAACATTTACCTCCGGTTTCGACTTTAAGAAAGGCAAGATAACCGGTGATATGCGTTATTACCTGCCCGACTCCATGAAGGACATAGGCGTTGAATTTGGGGCCAGCAATATTGATAAAGACCTGCTGAATCGCCTGCCCGGTACGAATATGGATATGCTCGTGGCTATGCACATATCCCCAAAAGGAGTGAAATCGATGCTGGAAAAAATGGGAGTACTGGGATTAGCTAATACAGCGCTTGCCCAGCAGAACATGAATGCAGACGATATTCTCGATGCTTTTACCGGCGATATGAGCTTTGTGATCAACGATTTCAGCCTTCATACCGAGACAGTGACCGACAGCTTTATGGGGCAAAAAGTGACTCACCAGAATCAAAAGCCAACACTCAGCATGAGCTATGTGATGAAAATAGGCAACAAGGACAAATTCCAGAAGATCGTGGGCCTGGCCAAACAAAACGGGCTGGCACAATCAGGGAATGGTTTTGTGATACCGCTGGATGAGCGTGACTCTGTGTATCTGAAGATGGATGACCAGTATGCGGTGGTGTCTAATAAAAATGCCTATGCTACGGGCTTGCTTGCCGGCAACTTCAAATCGCAGAAAATGCCGGATGCAGCCTCCCAGGTAACGGGCCATCCGTGGGCTGTGTATGTGGATATGCAACTGCTGTTAAAGAATATAGATGCCGGCATCAGCCATTCGGCGCATGACTCTGCAATGATCGTAGAGAGCAAGAAATTGCTCAACAACATTTCTTTTGCCGGCGGTGAGTTTAAGAACAGCGCGTTTGAATATCATTTGGATATAAATTTTACGAATACGGATGAAAATAGCCTGATAGAGCTTATAGATTACGGAATGAAGATGAATGATGCGGATAAGATAGCGCAGTAATAAAAGTGAATAGGTCAAATGGTTAATAGGGGAGTGGATGTTTATACCAACTATTTGGGTTCGTTTGATGTCTTTATATTTGTGAATAGTGTAGTTATCTTTGTTTTTTATTAATTTTAGCACCTTAGAACAGAATACTAATGAAAAAATTGTCCCTATATATTATAGCCGGATCAATAGCGCTCGCAGCTATAACAGTGTATAGCTGTAAGAAAATAAATGCTATTAACAACAACACCGTTGTTGAAACGCCGTATAGCTTATATTTTTCTGACACCTCAGGTACCTTGTTTGTTTCTACTGACGGGAAGAACCATACTGCGATATTCTCGCCTGATGGGAAGCCCTGCCGCTCGTTCATTACATCTGGTGAAAACATTTTATGGGCAAAAGACTCGTTGTATTTCAGCTCCAATAATGGTGTAAATTTTAATCACAGTTATGATTCACTATACTGGAAGTCTGATGCGAGTGTAGTGCCTGGTTTATCCGTTTATCTTAATCAATCTATGATGATCAATTGCCCGACATGGGGCAACAGGGTATATGCGTCCAGCCGTGCTGTAGCTGCGTACACCTCAAGCGGCACATTGCTTACTAACTATATGGGGCTTGTGTACAGCGATCAGAATGGCGCACTTGGATCATGGAGTTTTGAAAATACCTATGATACCGTGGGCACTGACCCGGGTGGCAGTGGCCGGCTGCCGGTGTATATGTATAGCTTTACCCAGCTGACAAATGGCTATCTCTGTGCACTTGCTTTTGAAACACCCGTAACAATGACTGGTCATACCAGGCGCTACGAAAGGAACTTCTACAAATCGGCTAAAGACCAGATATGGAAGGAAGTTACCGGGAACCCAGACGGTGTGACATCACTTACCTTTGGTAATGTTTCCGGTGTTCCGCTTCCTCCGCATAATTCTGTTCCTACCACTGGTTTCTTTACCCTCGGGCATATCAACAACCGGCTTATAGCCATTGATGAAATGGGTGGGCTTGGTGCATGGTACAGCGATGACTTTGGCGGCAACTGGACCCAGTATACCGGGCTGCCAGCCGGAAGGCCGTTGCTGTGTGTAGCATCTCCTTTTGAAGAAATAGCGCTTATAGGCACCGACTCTGCAGGTTTGTACATATTCAATAACAATACCCGCATGTGGCAGCAAAACAATAACGGCCTGTCTAAGAACCTGATCGTGCGCAACATTGCGTTCAAAGAGACTGTATTTAAGAACGGCACTGTACAGAAGTACGTATATCTCGCTACCAACCAAGGTATCTTCCAGAGTGTAGATGGCGGTAACAACTGGATAATGACGATAGCGGGCAACTACGTGTCTGTTTATTGATCTTGCTGTATCGCGCAAAAGTCTCTCGCAAAAAAGGATTTCCCGCAAAGCTGCCTGCCGGCAGGCAGGGTCGCAATTCCCTCATTTCGTTTTTAAGGGCGCTAAGCGTGAGTGCGCTTACCTTGCCGATCTTCACTTGGTATTACAGATCATCTAAAAAATCTTCCAGGTCACGCCGCTGTTTCTTAGTGGGGTGGCCTGTTTTACTTTGGCGCTTGCCGGTATAAAAGCTGCTGCCTGTCTGCTGGTTGAGTAACTTGTCTTCTTCAGGCGTTATGTCCACATAATTCTTTACTGCCTCTTCATAGGCCACACGGTTGTGCACCAAGCCGGTTACTTCTATGGTCCAGCGGCGGGCGGAGGTTTTTACAGTGTACTTGTCGCCTATGGCCACGGTGCGGGAGGGCTTTATGTTGGCGCTGTTCAGCTTCACCTTGCCCTCATCTATGGCGGCAGTGGCCTGTGAGCGCGTCTTAAAGATACGTATGGCCCAGAGGTATTTGTCTATTCTTAGTTTGTCGATCGGTGTTGTCAGGATGTGTGAATTTTGCGGATAGAGGTATAAAGTTCGGGAAAATTGTCTGAACCACAGATTAATCGGGATTACCGATTTACTGTTTCCTTCCGTTTCGCAAGGCTAGTTCGACTTAGCTCACTATATCCGTAAAGGATTGCCCTACAGTGAATGCCTCATGTTTATTATATTTTTTAGGTGTTGATATGGGGCATTTTAAAATTACAAGTTGTTTGTTTTTAGCCCGGCAAGCTCAATGAAGATATACCGTAAAAGTGTGCCCCATCGGCAAGCTCAGGGCGGGCTCTGCTACAGACGGTGATAGTTGCGGAGAAGTCCGGACCCAAAAATTTTATTTCTTTTGAAGGTAGATTTCCGAAAGGGC
>CAIRTW010000367.1 GCA_903881585.1 uncultured Bacteroidota bacterium
CGAACTGCGGTAACAGAGTAGAGCTATTTTTTTTCCGGCGGAGCCTTTGGAAAAAAATCGCCTTTTTCTTTGTTACTTTCTTTTTGGCGAAGCAAAAAGAAAGTAATGATATAAGGGCAGGGAATGAGGGCTTCGTTTAGTGTGCTATTAATGTCTTCTATACAATAGCCATTGTTCTTAGCGAAACAACGTAACGCGTGAGGGGGACTAAACGGTATAATAAGCAGAGATGTCCCACACTTTTGAAGTGTGGGACATCTATCAAAACTCGGGAAACTATAAATTGTAAACTGCCAACTGCCTATGCCTTCACAAACGCCGCTATCTTTTTGGCAGTGGCATCGCTTACCGGCACTAATGGCAGGCGGACGATGTTTTCGCACATGCCCATATTTTTTAGTACGGCTTTGACACCGGCGGGGCTGCCTTCTGCAAACAGGAGGTCGATGCCGGTGAGGAGCTTGTAGTGCAGCTTGCGGGCCTTGTCGAACTTGTTGACGAGGGCGAGGTTGACGAGGTCGGTCATGTCCTTGGTAAAGCAGTTTGCTGCTACCGAGATGATGCCTTCCATGCCTATGGCCATTTGCGCAACCACGAGGTTGTCGTCGCCGGAGAGCACGGTGAAGTTGTCAGGCTTGTTCTGGAGCAGCTCCAGGCACTGGGGTATGTTGCCGCTGGCCTCCTTGATGCCTATGATGGTGGGGCAGTCGGCAGCGAGGCGCAGCACGGTGGCAGGCAAGAGGTTGCTACCGGTGCGGCCGGGCACGTTGTATAGTATAATGGGCTTGTTGGTTGCCGCCGCAATGGCTTTAAAGTGCTGGTACATGCCTTCCTGCGAAGGGCGATTGTAGTAGGGGGCCACGCTGAGAATGGCGTCCACACCATGAAGATCGGTTTCTTTGAGCTGGCGCAGCACCTCGTGGGTGTCGTTGCCGCCAATGCCGCAGACGATAGGCACTTTGCCGGCGCCGTAGTTAACAATGGCAGTCAGCACTTCATGCTTTTCAGCGGCTGAGAGGGTGGGGGTTTCGGCAGTAGTGCCCATAGCCACCAGGAAGTCAACGCCTCCTTTGATAACGTGCTCTACCAATTTTTCGAGCGCTGTAAAGTCAACTTTTCCATTTTTATGGAACGGGGTAATGAGCGCGACGCCTGTGCCGTGTAGTTTCTGTATAGCCATATATTAGTCAATTACTCAGTTTGTCTGAACTGTTTAAAAATGTTAGCAGTAAAGTGATCGGAGAGTAATTGGCAGGTAGCTACAGATGGGGGGACTGCATCCTATTCTGCAATTATCAGGTAGTAATAAAAATCTGAATCAAATATCTAACATAAAAATGAAACTTCATAGCGATTGCTACGCCGGAACAGAATTGTTTTCCGAAGGTTCTTCAACTTCGTCGTAAAAGCCCATGCGGGAGAACTTTTCTATGCGCTGGTTGATTCTTACATCGGGAGAGAAGACACTGAGCTCGCTGATGGCGTTGATGAGGTAGCCCTTGATGGTCTCTGCCATAGCGCTGTGGTCGGAGTGTGCGCCGCCAAAGGGTTCAGGTATCACATCGTCCACGAGGCCAAAGCCGCTCATGTCCTGCGAGGTGAGGCGGAGCTGCTCGGCGGCTTTCTCTTTAAAGTTCCAGTTGCGCCAAAGTATAGATGAACACGACTCGGGAGAGATAACGCTGTACCAGGTATTCTCGAGCATGGCTACTTTGTCGCCAATGCCAATGCCCAGTGCACCACCAGATGCACCCTCACCAATGATGACGCAGATAACGGGCACGCGCATGTTCACCATCTCGAAGAGGTTGCGGGCGATGGCTTCGGCCTGGCCGCGTTCCTCGGCTTCCAGGCCAGGGAAGGCGCCTGGGGTATCTATAAAAGTGATAATGGGGCGGTTGAATTTTTCGGCCATCTTCATGAGGCGCAGCGCCTTGCGGTAGCCCTCAGGGTTTGCCATCCCAAAGTTGCGCATCTGGCGCATCTTGGTGTTCACGCCCTTCTGGTGACCGATAACCATAACGGGCTGGCCATTGAGCTCGGCCATACCGCCTATCATGGCTTTATCGTCGCGCACCTGGCGGTCGCCATAGAGCTCGGTAAAGTTGCGGAATATCTTCTCGATGTAGTAGAGCGTATAAGGACGATCGGGGTGGCGGCTGAGCTGCACGCGCTGCCAGGGGGTGAGGTTCTCGTATATATGCCCACGGGTCTTTTCTATAGCAGCCTCCAGCTCACGAATACTGTTGGTGACATCGACTTTGCTTTTAGATGACATCTCTTTCAGTTTGGTAACCTGAGCATAGAGTTCTTCAAGCGGCTTTTCAAAATCCAGGAATTGCATAATGCGATATTTGGGAGCACAAATGTAGTTGTTTATGGATTTTAAAAGAACATTTGGTTATTTCAAAAAAAGGCTCTTATATTTGCAACCCAAACTACAAAAAAGGATTGGTAGTTCAGTTGGTTAGAATGCCGCCCTGTCACGGCGGAGGTCGCGGGTTCGAGTCCCGTCCAGTCCGCAAGTATGTCCCGAAACCCGCTCCCAGAGCGGGTTTTCTTTTGCTCTTAAAAAGAGGTGGCGGTTTAGGTGGCGGTAATTCAAGGTCGTTTTCGCTGTTGATACTATCAATGAAGAAACCAGTCCTGTATAGACTGGCTCTTTTATAGAGGTAATTTGACTTTTATTGAATAGCAATCCCATGATATATAGTGATTTCCATTTATGCTGCTTGTTCTTCAAGTCCTTTGTCTCCCTCGCTTTTCTTCTTCCAAATATCTCTCATATACATTGCCTGTTGTAAAGAGTCCGCTTTAATATATCCCAAGAACATTTTTTCAGACTTATGACCCGTAATAGCCATTATAGTTATAGACGGCATTCCATTCAAATACTCATTAGTACAGAAACTCCTCCGGGCTGAATGCGCAGTAAGCAATTCCCAACGCTTATAAATTTTAGGGTCTGGTTTTCTTGAACGGGTGAGCGTTTTTTCAAAATCTTTATCAAGGGAGGGCATTTTCTTTCCTATCGCTTTAAGGCATTTGTTAAACACAGGGTTTGATGGGCATGGAGGAAGGTTACCATTATATTTAACTGCTTATCTGCTTTAGGTGAGTGGTTTTTTAGGGGTTATTATGTCGTTGAGCGGCACTGGAGTTGTTACCATTGCTTGCTGAATCATCCGATAGAATAGTTTGCCTCGGTA
>CAIRTW010000368.1 GCA_903881585.1 uncultured Bacteroidota bacterium
AGATGAACTGCCCCTTGCTGAGCAACTCAAATATTTCAGATGTATGTTTAGGTACCAGCATTCATTTATTATTTGGGATAAACCATTGCAAATTCAACATCCTCTCTTGTGTTGCAGGCTTCTGTTATTTTAAATAAAGTATCATATTGCGAGATCATCTGGCAGTATATGGTCACGCATTCATCAAAGCTTACTTCCTTTCCAAAATCGTAATTGCAGATAAAATCGAACAAGTTATTTCCACCTGCAAGGAAGCCGTTCTTGACTTCGTCCAGGTTGATCTGAATCTCTTCCTGCACCTGAGTCTCCAGGTATTCTTCAGAGATATTATCCGCAAGCGATTGTATGGCCTTTACGGTGGTGCGCATTCTGCGGGCCACCTTTTTAATGATGTCCACCGTTTCAATATCCGTCTGCAACTGGTCCAACGAAATATTGAGCGGGTAGGTGGGGCTTGGCTCAAAGATAACAGCCGTATTTGCCTCCAGCACCTCCCTGATGTTTGTCTTGCTCCTTATTTCAAACTGATCCTTCAGGTACTTTATCTGCCTCAGTTTTTCTATTACTCCGCTTTGGTGCTTAATCCTGTTCAGGTATTCTATTATCTGCTTCTGTATGTCTATCAGGTTGTGCCGGCATTCATTCAGCTGCAGCTTCAGCAATATGATGATCCTGTTCAGCTCTTCGTCTGATGCTACTTTGAAAAATGTTTGCTCCTCCTCGCCCGACACAAGATGGTCTGTCTGGTTCAGCAAAGAATAGATCACATTCCTTTTCTCATCAAGGTGCTCCAGCTTTGTCTGCTTTATCTTGTAGTTGGGCTCGTTTTTAAAAGTGTTGTCGATGTTCCGGTTCAGGTCCATCACATTGCGCAGGGCTATTACGCCTATTTTGCGCAGGGCATGTTTTACCTGCCGGAGGTAGCCGTATTTCCTGGTTTCGTTATTTTCCTGGAGATAGTAAATGATGCTCTGCTTTATGTTCTGGATATGCTCATTGATGTAGGAAGCGTTGATATCTTCGTTCACCTCCATTACCTGCTCAAAAAACTGCAGGAACACATCGTCCAGCTCTATATTATTGGCATTCTGCCGTACAACCGAATAGTCGATGAGCGATGTTATCTTATCTGCATCAAAATCGACCAATTCAAGCGCATAGTCATAATTGAAAGAAAGGAACTTCCTTTTTTCAAACAGCTCGCTAAGCAGCTTTTGCTCCCGGCTGAGGGTGGATAATAATTGTTGTATGGATGAAAACGTCTTCATAGAACGGGCAGCAAATATAAGGGAATACCCACTTGCCGAAAACAGAAATTACGACATCGGAAAAATGGATAAATGATATGTTTTAAATGTGAGGAGGAAAGGAGATTTATTTCGGTTATATTTAATAAATAGCCGCAGAAATATTCATATGACGGAGACCGTAGCCCTCGGTCGCTGAAGCTACATTGGGTTGGTGGAGGAAAGTCGAACAACGCCCAAACTATCGCCCAATAAATTTCCCACATGTGTATTCCTGATTAATTGACCAGAGATCAGGGCGCACTGATTGATTACTTAACGGCCTTTGCCTGTATCCAGCTCGCTCTTTCTTCCACTAACTGGTTTGTAACATCGTGAATGCTGCCATCAAAAGTTATCACCTGATCTGTGGCGGGATTTAAATTCAATATACCCGCCAGCTGTTCTTTATCAGAGAATTTACTGTTATCAATGTACTTTCTACATGTGTATTCCTGAATTAATGGTCGGGAACCAGCCGGAACAGGACCCCAGCTATTTCCTTACCCGCTATGGTTTTCATCCTGTACGTGCGATGAATAGGTCTTTTCGGTTCGCAGGAAGGGCAGAAAATTGTACAATTTTATTGTGGCTGGTTTTCCAATAGAAAACTCTTAATTTTGTATAGTGTATAATATTATTGCAAGAGCTGCGCTGCTTTACTATTGTAAAAAATACCCTGAAGCTGCGACTGCACTGCAAGAATGGTATCATGAATTCATTAAATGCACCTTTAAGAACTTTAATGACCTCAAGCAAGTTTATGGCAATACGAGCCTGGTAGGAGATGACCGGGCAGTATTTAATATTATGGGTAACAAATACAGATTGGTTGTGCGCATAGTTATCGAATATAAGGCCGTACAGATAAAATGGTTTGGGACACACAAAGAATATGATAAAATTGATGTTGCCACTGTTCAATACAAAAAGTAACGACTATGAAACTGAAAGTAATAAAGACAAAGAAAGAATACGAGGGCTACCTGGCGTGGGTGGATGAATTATTTGACAAAAAAGTTCATAAAAACAGCCCAGAGGGCGAAGACCTGCAGGTTGCTTTGTTACTGATAAAACAGTATGAAGACGTTCACTACCCTATTCCGATGCCTGATCCAATAGATGCAATCAGGGCAAAGATGGAGGAAAGGGGACTGAAGAATAAAGACTTGGTAGGGATGATAGGCACCAAAGGGTATGTGTCCGCTTTACTCAATAAAAGAAAGCCTTTGAACCTCGAACTGGCAAAGATCTTTCATCGCGAGCTTGGCATTCCGGCTGATGTGCTTTTGTCATAGCCAACTTTTAGTTTACGGCTCCCTCACTGCATTAAAGTTTTTCAGGCACGTGGCTAAATTGAAAACTTAAGTAGATTATATTTGTTCTCCTAAATCGTAAATTATGCCTACAATTAATTCTGTCGGTAAATGTTTCTTTTGTAATGCTGAATTTACAAAGGCCGGAATAACAAAACATCTGAAGGGACACTTAGCTAAAGAGGCTAAACATATCAAGAACGGGACCTCGTTTCACATCAAAATCGAAGATGACCCTCGTTTCGGAGGCAATTTTTTTTTAAACTTATGGGTAGATGGTGAGGCGCTTATGGGCGACATAGATGATTTCCTTCGCGCCATATGGCTGGAGTGTTGCGGGCATTTGAGCGCATTCAGCAATCCGAAAAAGAAAAAGATGCTGACAATGCTGGATGAAAATGACCTGATGTCTGATCCCGATGAGATTATGGATACTGAGACCAAAGACATACTTGTAAAGGGCATGAAGCTAAAGCATGACTATGATTTTGGCAGTACCACTACGTTGCTTTTAACAGTGCTGGAACAAATACCGGTAGAAGTGCCCGGAGGTGTCATCTTACTTAGCCGCAATGAACCCCTGGAAATTATGTGTGAAACTTGCGGCACTGAACCGGCAGCGCTATTATGTACCACTTGTTACGAACCTAACTCATTTTGTAAAAAGTGTGCCAAAAAACACGCTAAAACCTGTGAAGATTTTGCGGATTATTCTGCAATGCCGGTTGTCAATTCCCCCAGAATGGGCGTGTGCGGGTATGATGGCGGAAGAATTGATAAGAAACGAGATGGGGTATTTATAAAAAAGGAAAAACCGGAAACCTCTGGCTAGATATTTCCAGTTTTCGTGGACGATACCGGAATCGAACCGATGACCTTTTGCATGTCAAGCAAACGCTCTAACCAACTGAGCTAATCCTCCGCTTCACAGGTAATGTTACAAAGAAAAAATAAAAGTGCTGAAACTAAGATAAAACGGGTTCCACACTTTCGTCTGAAACCCGTTTCGTGGAGAAGGGCGGGAATATGTCGAACTTTTTTGTTGAGGATTTGGAGCGGTTTGATCTTTTCTGAGAATAATAATAGTTGACAATTGTGCAGAAAAATAGAGAATTGCAAAGCAGAGTATTCAGTATGGGAACCAGCTCAATGAGCAAGCAAAGGGCTTCATCTTCTACGCACATATATGAATTCGCTGCGTAACCACAATATTCCCTTTATAGTCAAAGCAGGCCCCGATCTGTTTTCACAAAGTGAAATACTTTTATTCTTTGCGTGCCTGGCACTGACAGCCAACTTAGACAGTTTTATGGGCCGCAACTTAATTGGCCTGTTGGGACTTCATCTTAACATAAACGATTTTACGCCCGAAAATGTTATTCGGGCTGGAAAGATTTGATATGAAAATACGCCAACAATAGCGATTATAATTTTTAAAAATAATGCATCAAAAATCAATCAATTTTTCTTTCTAATAACTTTACAGGCATTTTTTATAGCAAACTCTGCCAATTGTATATTATTTTCGACTGGAGAAAAAATCACGCAAGTTTCATTCACCTCATCGGTAAATTCATCGGTCAAAAGAATATCTTCAGGTAAATTATCTCGGTTTTTGTTTGGAAATACAAGACGAGCAAAATCTCCTTCTTTTCAAACCAGCCATCTTCCTTATATTTATAAGTTTAGATTTTAGGATTTTGGTGGTTAGCGGTGGGGCGGTGAAAGAGCGCAGACGCGCCGAGGAAGTAAAAACCAACCTCAACGAAAAGAAATTCAATTGACTACGATAGCTCTATTGATTTGTCTACCATACCTCACCTTTGTGCCGAATAAACCACACAATAGCCCATATTGTGGGGACCTGTAGTGTTAAATATGAAATAACCAAAATGAATATTTCTAGTTTTGATTCCTCCCGTTCATTTAAATTTTTCATAGTTATTCCTTAACTCTACGCTTTTTTTAAAAGTCCATGATCCTTAAATGTGTGTGCAGGTGATACTGATGGCCTGCGGAACCGGCAACAGCGGGTCTTCAGTTTTTTTTAATTCCGTTCGAAAAACGGCTTTTATTCCGCGTTCCTGATGCACTGCGGAACATCAGGAACAACAGGCTGCATCTGTATCTATTTTTATCTGTGTCACGCGCCTAGTCGCTGCAATTCTATTTCGAGGTCATTCGCCAAACGCCATCCCAGGAAGCATCTAAATGTTTGAACTCAAGGTGGTGTATTCTTGCCAGATAAGCCTCAGCAGTTTTACAGCCAAATTGCTGAACCAGTTCATTTAAGATGATCTTTGCGGTATTCCAATCCTGATTTCTATACGCTGCCAAAGCGACTTCAAAGCGTGATCTGCGTTGCTGCTCTCGGTCATTGAGCTCACCTTCCTTCGCCAACACTTCATATATTTTTACTTGTTCTGACTTGCCTTTCACAATTATTTCGTCAATTTCACCTGATTCTATTAAAGTGCCTGCCATAAGCATGGTAGCCTCAGACATTAATATCCGGGTTCCATACTGCTTGTTAGCAGACTCTAATCTTGAAGCAAGGTTTACAATGTCTCCCATTACAGTATAGCTGCGGGCTTTCGTGCTACCTATGTTACCAACTACTACTTCCCCTGTGGCCAATCCTATACGAATATCTATTTCAGGAAGATCCTTTCTGATACCTAAAAGATCGGGTAACTCTTTTATAAATTGATTCAATGCGCCTATTTGCCTTAGTGCGGCGCGGCAAGCTGCAGCAGCCTGTTCTTCTTCTTTTACAAATGGTGGTCCCCAATACGCCATTATCGAATCTCCAATGTACTTATCGATAATGCCATTTTCCATTTGAATACATTCAGACATGAGCGTAAGGTATCGGTTGATCATTGTTACAAGTCCGGTCGGGGAAAGTTGTTCGCTGACCATAGTAAAACCAACTATGTCGCAAAACAACACAGTCATTATTTGTTTTTTGCCAGCTAGCATATCCTCCCTTCCAGGAAGAATAATTTTCTCTACAATCCGCGGATCTATATATGTGCTTATCAACTTTTGGAGCTCTTGCTTCTTTCTCAGTTCTGCAATCATCTCATTCAGACTATCTCCCAGTTGGCCAATTTCGTTTTCTGGTAAGCCATTTATATGCACAGAAAGATCACCTCCGTGAACTGCCCGCGTTGACTGCAACAATTCAATCAACGGACGTGCAAGTTGCCGAGAGAGCAACCAAGCCCCCCATAAGCCGAGAATGACACTTAGCAGCGTAATAGCTAGGCTGCTCCAAAGTGCTGTTGTCCTTGCGTTATTGGCCTGTATAGCTGAAAGATGTGCAATTGCGACGGAATTTTTCTGAAGGTCTGATCTTTTGTCTTGTAGTATTGACTGTAATTGCACATTTATAGCCATCAAGGGCTCATAATCACCTTGTATCTTTGATTTCTTTTTCCATAAAATACGTTCAGCAATCTCGCTTTGCTGGTCAAATGCAATTTCTATAGCTGCCACTATCTCTCTGGCTTTTACAAAGAGTTCTCTCTCTTTCGAATCGTCAGGAAGTTTTGACAGATCATTCTTTAAAAGAGCAATATCATCCCTGACAATTTTTGTGAATTTTTTGAAATTATATTCGGCTTCGCGAGTAACGCTTGTGTCAGCTATGGGAAACGAGTATTCCCGGTATAACGGTTCAAAAGCAATGCGCCTCCTAAGACCAGCTTCATTTAGCTCCGCGGCATGACTGGCAATCGGAATGCTAATTTCGGATATTTCAACTACCTCTTTGCCTAGCTTTATTATTTCAACACTATTTATTACCGCAATGACGATCATCAAGATGAGGAGATTTACCGCCAGACCGAAAATCTTTAATGCAATTGAGTGTTTCATTTTGTTGGTAATATTTAATTGGTTTCATCCCCTGTAGGTAGATGCGCCGTGATACTGAATTTTAGGTTCCTTGCGATATATGTAATCTATGGCATGTTATTTCAGTATTGAGGTTGCTGAATTTTACCACGCTACATTTTTTTACCCTCATTGTTGAACGCTATATTATTTGTTCATCGACTGATAATTTACATTGAGAACTAAAAAGCCAAAAAACGTTAAGAAGTTTAATAGAATGAAAAATGTCGCCCATCGCTTAGCTTCTCGATAAAATACTTTCTCGTTTAACGAAATGCTGGACTCGCCTGATGCACACTGAAAAATTTTGTAAGGTCTAAACTTAATGCCGCTTGATTCCGGTTCTTTTATTTTGTACTTATTATGTATCAGGCAATAAACCAGGATGTATACCACATTTTCAACCACCATGATTAGCAGTGGTGTAAAATTAATTTCACACATAAGGAGGATAATGGTTATTTCTTGAATGAAAGCTCAATCGATAGCGGAAAATATTCAAGTTCCATTGATTCATTTTTTCTGAAAACCATGGCGTTAAAGCGCTTGATATAACTATACGCTTGAACGCCATGTTTTAAAATTCAATACACCTCCTATCTTTTCACTACAGAAAACGCTTTTGAGATGCCGGAGCCATTTATCTTCACAGAATATATACCAGCCGCCCAGCCAGCAGTATTGATTACTGTACTTGATTCAATGTCTTCGTCGATCCATAAGTGCCCATTCAGGTCAACGATGGTTACATGGTTCTTGACCTTTGCATTATCAAAGTGAATGTTGATCTGATTGACGAATGGATTAGGATACACGGAGACTTCAACATCTTTAGAGACATTTTCTATCATTGTGCTTAGTGACGGAGCTTCTGTAATACTGGTTGAACTATTATTCCAATGATCGCCCCCACTGCCACTTCCGTTTACTGCGTTGATACATGCATATATTTCTACGGTACCAGTGCCGCTAACCGGTGCAGTCCATGGCAGGCCGGAAATATTGTATGTGGACCCTGTGGCACCGCTGCCGGTAGCACCTATCCTGGAGCTTTGCTCTAATACATCGATGCCACAACCCGTTGATGCTGAAGTATAACGCACGCTGGCAGGTAGGCCGGTAGTACCCAATGTACCCGCGAGTACAGCAGTGCTTGTGCCAGCTCCTGCAGCTTTTACTACTGTAACCTGAAAACCGAAATACGGCAATGTGGTACTTCCGGTATTTGTGCCGGTCAACTTAATTGTATAAGATTGGCCGGGGTGGTAGCTGGTTACAGGTAAGCCTGCCGAATCGAGTTCAATGCCAACTGTAGTCGCAGTGTTGTAAGAGTGACAACTACAACCTCCTCCTCCGGTAGCCTTTGTACCATCAACACCGCTATTCTTTGCACCTCCACCGGCGCTGCTAGTAAGTGTCAGGTAAAAAAAAATGCCTAAAGTTGGCATCAAAAGAATCTTTTTTTCCATCTTTTTTGTTTTTTAAATTATTTTTTAAAATTCTTTCTTTTTTTTCTTCTTTTTGCTACTAGGATTAGTAGTAGTAGTCAAGAGCTTAACAGGAGTCAACTACCATAAAAATAGTGATGCCAACTGCTTGATTGGTTAACCAATCAAGCAGAGAGCGGGTGTCGAGTATGTAAAATTTAATATGGGCATTGCGATAATAAGCAAGGAATATGATGAGGATGGAGACAGGTAAATACAACAAACCAAGATAACCTACAATCCGATACAGAAGTCAATCCTTTGAAAGATCGTTCATTGTTGCGCTAATCTACACGTGAATTTTTCATTTTTCTCATCCGGAAAAGCTTTACAGCGCAGCTCTGCATTTACAGACAAACACGATATTCGGTCTGTAACCAATCATCATATAAATTTGTATTTCAGAGTTGGTGTTGCTATTGTTTCAACCAACAATTTTTATCACAACCGGATCAATAATATTTTAAACGGGTATCAGAATGACATATGCAGGAAACAGGGTTTACATTTGAAAGGCTGGACAATAAAGGTGTAGAAACATTGATTGACTGGGCAGCTGCGGAAGGTTGGAACCCAGGCATAAATGATGCATCCTTATTTTACAATACGGATAAAGACGGCTTTTACGGTTATTTTAAAAATGGTAAGCTGGTGGGTGGTGGATCCATTGTAAACTATAACAATGAATATGGATTTATGGGATTCTTCATTGTGCGTCCTGAATACAGGAATATGGGAATTGGCGCAAAACTCTGGCGAATACGCAGAGACACCCTACGGCAAAGGCTATTGCCGGGGGCAGCTATCGGCATGGATGGAGTATCTGCAATGCTGCCATTTTACGCTAGAGGTGGCTTTGTTGGAAATGATTCACGGATACGACACGGCTTGCTTTGGGTTTGACCGCAGGAAGTTTATTGCAGATTGGGTGTTTCAAAGTGAAGCTGGCGCATTCAAATACATAGATAACCTTAAACTTAAGGGATATGCAGTGATCAGAAAAGCGAGAATTGGCTATAAGATCGGACCATTATTTGCTGATAATCCCGATATTGCGGAAGAACTATTCAGGTGTTGCTTGAAATTCACATCAGGGCAAAATGTCTTTCTGGACATAACGTTATCAAATATTCACGCCGTTCTGCTTACCAGAAAATATTCAGGCACATTCATGTTTGAATGCGGGCGCATGTACAACGGTAAAGCTCCTATTTTGCCGATACATAAGATCTTCGGGATTACGAGTTTTGAGCTTGGTTAGCCAGGACTAATAGTTTTTAGAAAAGCCAAAAGTTGCACAGCTATATTTGTTTTAAAGAAAACTACTGACATTAGCAGGTATTATCATCTCAGCCAGCCTTACTTTTGGAAAAATAAAGTTGTGGCTATGCGCAAACCCACCCTTGCAATAATTGATAATTTTGGGATTGTTCGACAATCGTATTATCTCGCTCTCAAACAGCAGGGTTTCGATGTGTCAATTTTATCTTCTAACTGGAAGGACTTCATTGACAAGGTTAGCAGTGGCGCAAACAGTCCTGACATTTGTTTGATAAACATTGATTCCACTATATACACCGATTTACTCAGTGATTCAATAATAAGATTCTATGTAAACAATTCTAAAATAATTGGATATACTTTGTCTGAAGAATCGCCTCTCGGAAAGTCTGAATATGTCAATGTTTACATGCCATTTAACCTGGGCCTGCAAAAAATGACTGAAATAATCCTAGCTACACTACATTCATAGACTGTAGTGTTTTTTTCGATTACACGAAATACAGCTGTCGAACTGTTTTTCGGATTGTGCAAGCCGTGGTAAGGCATTAGCGATGCACTACTAATCTATCCCAACCGCTATTTTAGTTAATGTGTCGCTGCAGCACTCTTTAAAAATAAAAATGCAAGACAAGTCTATATTTTGGAATACTAAACTATCTGTTGAGGTAAGTAATAAATGAATGATATACACTCCTGTCTATCTCGCACTATGACTATCTGTTATCTTTCTTAGAAAAACTACTAGGGTCAGTAGGTGTATTTGCACGGGTTAAATTTAAATTTACCACTTCAAAAACATAAATTATGATCTCGAAAGTGAAATTCGTTACTGAAAAAAGTAAGTTAGATTATGGAGCTGTAAAATTGGCGGCTTTGACATTGCGATCTATTAACCATGATATACGCAAGGATATCTTAAAATTATTGGAACATAACAAGTCGATGAAAGTCACAGATATTTATTTAAACCTCAAAATGCAACAATCTGAAACATCTATAAATCTGGCAATTTTACGAAAGTCAGGCATTGTTTCTACAAATCGCAAGGGTAAAGAGGTCTACTATTCACTAAATCTCAGCAGAATCGAACATGTTGTTTCGTTTGTCGATAAGTGGGCAAGCTTATAATTATTCCTTTAGCTAATATAAGCCAAAAATGAACAAAGCGGAATTGATTGAAAAAATTGCCTCCGAGGCAAATATGACAAAGGTGCAGTCAAATAAAACTATTAATTCATTTACTTTGGCAATGGTGGCCAGCCTTAAAAAAGGTCAGAACGTTACACTTGCCGGATTTGGAACATTTTATGTTACTACCCGTGCTGGATGTAATGGGCGCAATCCGAAAACCGGGTTAACTATAAAATTGAAAGCGTGTAAAGTTGCAAAGTTCAAAGCCGGTAAAGAACTTTCAGAAAGTATCAATAATAAAATCTAATTCTAAGTGGAATCGTATTTCGTAACCGAATGCCTGACCTTATGCCTCCTCCAGAAATTGTAACCGTCAGACATCTAACTAAAGGCCGAACTACAATATTCATAAACATGAATCCTTCCAGGCTCTGGCTACATAAAATTAACATTATAATATAATAGAGGATGGAAAAAATACTATGGGTATTAATAGCATTCGCTGCAGGTGCATTTTTGCCAATCCAGGCTGGAATAAATGCGATGCTTAGTAAGGCTGGTGGTAATTATTTACATGCCGCAATGATATCCTTCATCGTTGGCTCTTTAGCGTTGGCTATATATATACTTTTGACAAAACAAACTGCATCCTGGGCTGGCATTAAGTCTGCCCCAGCTCATGCGTGGGTTGGTGGTTTACTAGGAGCTTTTTACGTCACCGTCATTATTCTATGCTTTCAGAGGCTGGGACCTGGTTTGACATTTGGCACGGTAGTAGCAGGCCAAATGGTGATATCTTTGATCTTGGAACACTTTAGCGTCTTCGGGGGAAATCCACAACCTTTTAATTTACTAAAATTGGCGGGCATAGCGTTAATAGTTTTGGGCGTTATACTTATTAAAAGGTTTTGAATTAAAATATGGTATCGTTCAATAAATATATTTTTTTGCCCCCGCCGAGTCTCCTCTTTCAGGAACTCGGCGGTAATAATGGTACTGAAGCTGGTGCGGCCTGCCATCTACCCGCATCTTGAGATTGCAAAAAAAGACATCACGACATCCCAGGCCCCTTTGCTTTTTTTTTACCCCTGATAAAAGCTTATTTGCCTGTTGGTAAAGGGGAATGCATATCCCCAGACTATGGTGTGGATTGCAAATCTCGGCGAGCGGGGCGGGTATGCCCCCCACGAGGCAACTAAATTTCTTTCTTTAGCGTTGGGTCATCGTTATGGCAGTAAGCCTTCAGCGGCACCCCCTTTTCATCAGTACCATATATTAGCAGTTGCTGATCATTACCGGATGCAGCTATCCTGAATATCTCCCCTTCTATCTTTCCCATTTCGGGGTCCATAAATGATACTTTATCCCCACGTATAAATAGAGTTGACGTCTTACATTCCATATAGCTGTTTTTGAGATCAGAAATTATTGGGAAATATTTTTTAAATGTGGGGCACCCTGGCGCCGCTTTTCGAGTAAAGTTGAAAGCATATTAACGGTTAAAGGCTTTGTGATAAACTCCCTCACAAAGGAAAATTCTTTTGCCTTCATTATGTCTTCCGGCGCATTTGATGACGTGCATATATAGATATCTATGTCCAAGCCATCTGTGCATAAGTTGTCACGGAAGCCATCGAGAAAACCCCAGCCGTCCAAAACAGGCATATTCAGATCGAGGAGTATAATATCGGGAAATGGCAATGACTGTGTACGCCTGTCAATCAAGTAATCCAATCCTACCCTGCCATTGGGCCTGGATACAAATTCGCTGACGCCCAACACTGAAAAGACCTTTTTTACGAGCACAGTCGTTATGGGGTCATCCTCCACATGCAAAATGGCTAATTGTCTGTTCATCTTCCTTTCTTTAATTGTACAAAAAATGTTGATCCTTTACACGGTTCGCTTTCCACCCATATCTTTCCATTCATGCTTTCTACCTGCGATTTGGTCATAAAAAGCCCGAAACCTTTTGCTCCCGGATTGTCATGAAATACCTTTCCTATTTTAAATAATTTATCGCCGTGGCTTTTCATATCTATACCCAGCCCGTTGTCTGCAACAGATAAGAGAACTACCTCCCCCCAATCTTCGGCAGATATGGTTATTTCCGGCTCCCTTTCTGCCGACCTGTATTTCAGTGCATTGCTTACGAGGTTCAGCAGTATACTATTGATGTATTCTGGGGGGCCGTACAGCGTTGCGTCTGCATCAAATTTTCTGCGCAACCTGGCACCACAGCTTTCTATTTCTATCGCCAGTGTGCTTACCACCAGTTCAATGCAGTCGTGCAGCGTGTTATTACGGTACTCGATATCGGCATCCTGCATTACGTGCAGCGCATCAACCAATTGGTTCAGCACCTCAGATACACTTTCTACAGATGGCCTTAGGTAAGCGTGCAGCATACTTACCTGCTTAAGATCATCAGTATCATCTATAAGGTCTATCACCGAAGCAATGTTACTAAGCGGCGCACGTACATTGTGCGCGATAATACTGCTGAAATCGTTGAGCTTTTTATTCCTTTCCCTGAGTTGTTCTATCAGTTTAGCCTTCCTGTCCTCCAGGCGTTTGCGGTCTGATATATCTAAGGCGTATCCTATCATTAGCCGCAGTTCTCCATTGTTGTCTTTTACCGGATATAATCCCCGCAGGTGTGTCACATAATTGCCGTCAGGCGCTTTCATCGTCTCCTCCCATTTCAGGCCACCCGCATTGTTCTTGGCCGTTATAAACTGTTTCCGTCTTTCATCAGCATATTTGCGGTCCCGCTTGCGGTAGGCGCAGTACTCATAGTCGTCCATGCCAATGATCTTGCGCCTGTACTTGGGGTTGTTAATGGCATAAGGGTTCACATACTGGTACCTGTGGATTTTATCAAATACTACCACATCAGCGGGGATATTGTTGAGTATAGATTCATAAAAGTCTTTGGTTCTGCCAATGTACCCTATTGCACAGCATAGCACCACAGGAGCAAGGTCTATTATCCAGAGCAGCTCATTGGTCTGCTGCTCATGCACCAGGAGTTGCAGTGTTACCGGGATGGCTGTCAGCCATGCATGTAAACACGTAGCAACTGCAACAAAAGGCAAACCCAGAAGCACCCCAAATATGTAATATACAATTTTACTCGAAACGTTTGTTATCATCCACAATAGTTAAATTTAATGAGCCATCAAAGTGCAAACTATAGTGTAGGTTATCCGCGATCGTGAAGCAATAATTCGTTTTGCGAAAGAAGCCCCAGGTCGTTTTTACAAATATTGCGAGAAAACGAGATCAATTTACTACTATACTTAGTAGGTTTTAAAACTTCGCCTTGTACCCCTGTTGACATAATGGATGTTGGAGATATGGCTTGCCGACACATCAGATCATTAAGCGTCAGTTATAATAAATCAATTCGGAGAACGGCTTTTTATCCTCCATTCCTGATGCCCTGCGGAACGAAGGGGAGAACGGATTGAAAACTACTAGTTCTAGTAGGTTTATATTGTAGGCAATAGGTTTTCTTTACACCTTATAAATTCAATGCCTTATGCAGCATAAAGACCGCATAACAAAAATAGTTTCAAAACTAAATGCTGGTATTAAGTTTGGACTGTTCGATGATGGTAGCCAATGTTATTTTAGTGATGGCGAAAAAGTAAGATATAGTGAGTTGTGGATTGCATTAAGAAAAATTTATGCATTACAGGTAAACGCCCATGGCAGAA
This sequence comes from uncultured Bacteroidota bacterium, assembly GCA_903881585.1. Classification (GTDB taxonomy): domain Bacteria; phylum Bacteroidota; class Bacteroidia; order Chitinophagales; family Chitinophagaceae; genus Nemorincola. The sequence continues at coordinate 14,127 of CAIRTW010000368.1, forward strand.
CTATTTCAGAGTTAAGTAATGCTCAGTTTGAGGGTATATTTCGTCATAGTTTCGATAAGCATAAATGGGCCCAAAAAACTGTTTTACCGCATGAAGACAAGCCTGACGTAGGTTATTGAATAAATAATAATTCACACTTCAATGAAATAAGAATCGAATTCTCCAATTTAAGAAGGGGTCAGGTTGATGATTAAATATAGGGGCTGG
>CAIRTW010000369.1 GCA_903881585.1 uncultured Bacteroidota bacterium
TTCTTTTAATACAACAGCCTGCTGCGGAGGAGGAGGAATAATGCCGCCGAAAGAAGAAGAACCCCCCGCCCGACGACGAGGAGGAGGACACTTCTGCTGCTGCCCTGTCGTGAACAATTCGTTGATCGACACCTTGAGCTGCTTGCCCGCCTTTGCGGAAAAGAGAGAAAACAAATCCAGGCCACCGGGCTTATCCTGAAAAACTATTTTTTTCAAAAAAGAAGGATTATAGCTAATGATCGTACCATCGGCATCTGACAAGAATACGGCATCCTTTGTGATATTGAGAAAATTCCTCGCCCGCTCCTCCTGCTGTTTTAGTTTATTTTCGTTCTCAATTTGTGAAGTGATATCTATGGCATAAGCCACAATCAACTCAATGTCACCATCTTCTTTAAGTAAAGGTGTCAGGACACGCAGGTGGTGTTTTCTTTCATTACCCACTTTTTTCGTCTCTAATATACTGTGGCTTTTTTTTGTATCCGCTATTGCTCTGAACAATGCCCTTCGCTCATCGGCAAATGCGCTGTCCAAGCCCTTATATCGTGCATATTCATAGTCGTCCTTGCCAATTATCCAGGCTCTTACCTCATCATTTTTTATCGCATTCCTATTCACATACAAGTAGCGGTGGTCGTGATCGAACAGCGCTATATCCAGAGGTAACTTGTCCAGAATATTATGATAGAATTTCTCCTGCTGCCTAATTTCAAAAGTATGTGCCAGTTCACTGGTCCTGTCTCGAAGTGTCCCCACTATTTTCAAGGGTGCGCCTTTGCTGTCCCACTGCACACACAATCCCCTGCTTATGAAAAAACGATAGGCGCCGTTTACCAAAATACGGCTTTCAAAATCAAAACCTGGTGACGCTATTGTTAGTTTGGGCAGGATATTACACAAAAGATTTCTCAGATCATCGCGATGCATCATCCTCAGAAACGTACATAAAAAAAAGTTTCCCTTTTGTTGTATGCCAATGATCTTGTGGAATTGCCCGGCAGTTACAAATTCACGGGTTATCATCTCGTACGACCAGACCCCTGCCCGTGAAGCTTCCAGCGCTAAACTCATCAGCTTTTCACTTTCATTGTTGGCTAATTCCATGGATTTGCGCTTCGAGATATCCTTCATAAAGTGCACCCTGCCAACGATCTGCCGTTGCTTATTAAAGATTGGCTTCACGACCACACCAAACCAAAATTCCCTGCCCAACACTGAATAACCAATATTTTCAAAATAGAACTGTTTGCCCAATTTTATTTTATCATCCACATAGTCCTTATCAATAAAAACAGACCTTCTACCGTATATCGCCTCCCTGGGGCGCCTGCCTATTATCTCTTTATAACTCCTGCCGGAAAGGTTTTCAAAATTCTTGTTGCACCAAACTACCTGTCCTTCTTTGTCCGACACAGTAATAGCATACTTCCGAATATTTGAGGAACCGTCCGGGGACCTTAGCACATTTTCGTAATCCTTTAGCTCGTTAACTGTATCTTCCAGGCTGAGTAAACCCAGGTCAAAGTTGGCAAACGATTTATACGTCACATTATCTTCGTATAATGAGCCAACCAGATCAGTGTCATTTTCCCCATGAAAACTATAATTTGGAGACCCAATGAAAACCGATTTTGCCGGACCGTTCAAAAGCGTTGCAAATTTCCCTTTCAAGTGAATGTCAGGGTTGCCTGCCAGGGTAAGTATTACCGTTTCATTAGGGAGAATATCGGGTAGTGATAAAACCGGATTGTCATTGTGCGCTCGTTTACACGAAAAGAAGTCAAATATTTGCAAGCCGGTATCTATGCCCGCCAGGTGCTTTAGATATAGTCCGTGCGATGTTATCTTTCCGGCGCCGTCAAAGCATATATGGTATGGGAAAAGCTCGGAAAAATCGTCAAAACTAAATTGTATGTTTTCCATTAATTAACCGGGGAAATTTAGCTGATATGCGCTCTTTGGCCAATTTTGTTAACCAACTGATGTCGCGAACTAACACCAAGTTTGGCATAAATATTTTTAGTGTGGTGGTTAACCCCGTGCACGGAAACATTTAAAAGCCGGGCAATTTCTTTATAGGTCTTACCATCGGCAATATAGCCGGCCACCAATTTTTCTTTTGCTGTAAGCTTCTGAACCCAACTGCCTTCTTTTGTGGACCCATCATGGGCTATAATTTCCAGTAACCTCGTGATCACCGCAGGCTTTAGAAAAGTACCATTCTCTATGATCCCGACAAATGAATTTGCAATATCGTGCAATGAGAACGGTTTGTATATAAAACTTGCCGCACCGGCCTTTAGCACGCTCATCATTAACTGCTGATTCTCGTCGCCCGAAATAAAAATTATCTTCACATCGGGATTAAGTTTCATCAATTTGCCCATCATCGCCGAGCCGGAGCCATCCTCAAGATGCTCATCCAAGATCAGGTAATCGAGTTTAGAAACTATTTTACTTTCCAGCAAACCAGATAGCTTGCCTGCCGAAAACAAAACCTTAAAATCATCCCTCAATGAGAAAAAACTATCGAGCGTGTCCCTTAGGCCAAAATCATCCTCAACTATCCCCACATAGAAAACAATTTTCCTCATAGCATTGTCATAAACGTCAGATAAAATTAGCATATTAATATCGATTTATGATCATAATTTCCGACCTCAAACCACACTTTATACAAACGATAAGTTCCTTTAAACCTGAGTTCGGGATAAGAAAATGTGGAAAAGAAGTTGTTTAAAAGCAAAAAGCGGAATGATTTTTGATGTATAAGTAATTGACTAAAAAACAATTACACCAAATGAGCACTCCACTTTTCAAAGATAAAGTTACAAAA
>CAIRTW010000370.1 GCA_903881585.1 uncultured Bacteroidota bacterium
CAAAAACCCATACAGTTCCGAGTTTGGCAGCCAGGTCGCTTTCTTCGATGTCGATGACACCAGCCGCACTTATACAGGCGACAGAACTGAGTTCATTGGCCGCAACGGTACATTAAATACACCCGAGGCGCTCACCCGGCTAAAGCTATCCAACAGGGCAGGTGCAGGCCTGGACCCCTGTGCTGCGCTCCAGGTGACCGCAGCCCTTTCAGCCGGCCAGGAGCGGGAGATCGTCTTTAGTCTCGGCGCTGCAAAAAGCGAACACGATGCCAGTGAATTGGTCCGCCACTTCAGAGTGTCGGGGTCTGCCGCCAATGCGCTTGAAAGAGTAAAAAATTACTGGCAGGATACCTTAACAACGATACAAATAGAAACGCCCGACCCGGCATTGAACATTCTGACAAACGGCTGGCTCATGTACCAGGCGCTGGCATGCCGTCTCTGGGCACGGAGTGGCTACTATCAGTCCGGCGGGGCTTTTGGCTTTCGAGATCAGTTGCAGGACGTGCTAGCGGTCACTTATGCCCGGCCCGGCCTTGCCCGCGATCAGATCATTCTATGCGCGTCCCGCCAATTCAAAGAAGGCGATGTGCAGCATTGGTGGCACCCGCCTACAGGCCGCGGTGTGCGCACCACCTGCTCTGATGACTATCTGTGGTTGCCATACGTAACCTCGCAATACATACTTCATACGGGCGATGTCGCTATCCTTAACGAGACGGCCCACTTTCTGGAAGGCCGACGGTTAAACCCGGATGAAGATTCCTACTACGACCTTCCCAACAGATCCGTTGACGAAGCAAGTATCTACACGCACTGCGTATTGGCGATAAAAAATGGATTAAAATTTGGCATTAATGGCCTGCCATTAATGGGTTCCGGCGACTGGAACGATGGAATGGACATGGTGGGCCGGCATGGTAAGGGCGAAAGCGTATGGCTGGCGTTTTTTCTGCACGATGTGTTGCAGAAGTACATTAAAGTAGCGCAGTTGCATGGCGACGAGGAATTTGCAAAATTCTGTGCAGGGGAAGCTCAAAAACTAAAAGCAAACATCAATAAGAATGCGTGGGATGGCGGCTGGTATCGCCGGGCTTATTTTGACAATGGTACGCCCTTAGGATCAGCTGTCAATCCCGAATGCAGTATCGATTCCATTTCCCAGAGCTGGTCGGTACTATCAGGCGGCGGCACTCCCGATCGTTCTGCAGTCGCAATGGAAGCCGTTGACAAACATCTTGTGGACCGGCAAAATATGCTGATACAATTGCTGGACCCGCCATTCGACAAATCAGATATGAACCCCGGCTACATAAAAGGGTATGTTCCCGGTGTGAGAGAGAATGGCGGGCAATACTCGCATGCAGCAATATGGACCATTATGGCCTTTGCCGCATTGGGCGACAATAAAAGAACATGGGAACTGCTGCAAATGATCAACCCGGTAAATCATGCGAAGTCGCCCGAAGAGACCGCAGTTTACAAAGTGGAACCATACGTTATGTCTGCTGATGTTTACAAAGTAACCGCTCACGCTGGCCGCGGTGGCTGGACCTGGTACACAGGCTCTGCCGGGTGGATGTACCAGGCCATTTTACAATCACTGTTGGGACTGAAGGTGGAAGGAAATAAGTTATACGTCCGTCCCTGTACCCCTGATCATTGGCCGTCCTTTAAAATACACTACAAATATGGAAGCGCCACTTACAACATCAACGTTATAAAACACACAAAAACCATTGCCATTAAAGATAACGGCATTGCTATAGAATCAGATTTTATCCTTTTGAAAGACGATGGGATAAACCACCAGGTAGACATCCAAGTGTAGCCACACTCTAGCCGAATAACTGGAAGCATTTGTAAGCTAAAAATATTGCACCGCCGGGTTTCAACCCCGCCTGCCGTTCGGGATTTGTGATCCCCTTTAAAAACTCACGCAAAAGCCATCATCGCGCTTATCTTCTCCAGTTTTTCCACGTTCAGCGGCTTATTCATGTACAGCTTTATATTCGGGAATTCAGTCGACATTCTTTTGTCCAGCGGGTCCAGCGACGACGTCAGCAGCACAACATTGATCTTGTTTTTGAGTGCATTATACTTTTCATTCAGCGCGCTCAGAAACTCAAAGCCGTTCATTTTGGGCATATGTATGTCCAGGAATATCAGGTCGGGCAGCTCCGCCATCTTCTCATCCACAGTCCCAAAATGAGAAAGCGCATCACCCGGCGAGCCAAATACAAGCAGCTCCTGGCTGAAGTTGCATTTCTTCATCGTGTTCTCGATGATGTACTGGTCGATCTTTGTGTCCTCTATTGCAACTACCTTTTTAAATGAGAACTTACTTGTTGTGCTGTGCATCCGGGGGTTAGTTTTAGTTGTGAAGCATATTGGGGATGAGTATAGAGAATTTAGTGCCTGCGTTATGTTCTGACTCTACTGTTATTTCGCCCGATAGTTTTTCCACAGCCAGTTTCACCAGGTGCAGGCCTATGCCGGTACCATTGTTGTCGGTAGATACCCGGTAAAACATATCAAATACTTTCTCCTGGTCTGCTTTAGCAATACCTATTCCATTGTCTATCACTTCTATCCTCGCATTTGCATCAGTCGCATTTATGCGCACCTCTACATATGGGTGGTCTGTATCGGGGCTGCTGTACCTGATCGCATTCGAGATAAGGTTGTTCAGGATGATGTTGAGCATCTTGGGGTCGGAGTGAAACAACACCCCGTTCTTCACCTCTTTTCTGAACGCCACAGGCATCTGCTGTGCGTTCATGAATTTGAGGTAGTTGGTAGTATCGTCCAGTATCTCTTCCAGGCACACGCTCTGAGGCTTCAGCTCACCCTTGGTGCACCTGGAGTAGTCCAGCAGGTCTATGATAAAGCTGTCTAGCTTGTTCACACTGCCCTTCAGGTATTCCATCTCATCGGCCAGGGTCACATTCTCGTCTTTCAGCTCTATCAGGTCCAGTATGCCCTTCATAGACAGCAGCGGCGCCCTCAGGTCATGAGATACTACCGATACAAAGTCCTCCAGGTTGGCATTCATCTTTTTCAGGTCGTCAACCGTGGTAGTAAGCTGCGTTTCCTGCTCCTTGAAGAAAGTAGCATCCCGCACGCGGGTTATGATGCCGCCTATCAGCGAGTTGTCGGCCATATTATGCACCACGCATTCGCACCACACCTCAGCTCCGGCCTTACTCTTAAAGCGGAATGCACTGCGGTTGGCATCCTTATTACCGGCAAGTATATTGCTGTAAAACCCGCTCACTTGCTCCAGATCTGCGGGATGAACGATATCCTTGAGCGCCATGCCTGTAATGTCCTCAGGCATATACCCCAGTAGTCGGCTTACATTCTCCGATACATAGGTAAGTATCAGTTTTTCATTGAGCAGCAGCACCACCTCGCCTACACCAAAAAGTTGTTTCTGCAGGTCGGTTCTTATTTCATTTGCGCTGGTATCGGCTTTCTTATAAGCAGTAATATCATTGGCTATCAGTTCTATCCGCACCAGTCTGCCACCAGCCCCCAAAGTAGGCACCAGCCGAGATTCCAGCCATCTGTAGCCGCCATTATTAAGCTGTATCCGGAAGTTGTGGCACGCGGTGACACCCTTAGCCAGGTTGCGCAGCAACGAGTAAGCACCCGTTTTGTCTTCCTCCGATATGATCGACAAAAAGGAAGCCTCGCTCGATTTATTCTGCAATGGGGTATCCTCAAATATCTTCTGGAATGCACGATTAGAGAACAACACCTTGTCATTGATCACATCATAAGAGAGATAGGCATTGAACAGGTTTTGCAGGATTGCCTCCTTTTCTTTCTTCACACTGTACAGCTCGTTTTCCAGCGTCTTTGTTTCGGTAATATCCTGCAGTGTGCCTACGATCTTTGATGGAGACAGACTATTCTTGTCAAAAAATATATCCGACTTTTTCAGCACCACCCGCTCTGTGCCGTCTTTCAGCCGCAGTGTATGTTCTTCTTCATAGCGCTTATTATCGTGCCCTTCCTCAGAGGCGCTCTCCAGGATGATGCTAAGATCATAAGGGTTGAGCTGCGGAAAGAAAAAGTCTTTGCTTAGTTCAAAAGACCCCGGCTCCAGGCCCAGTATGCGGTACACCTCATCTGAGAAGTAATATACATGGGCATCACCGGTCTTCTTATGTTCACTGGTAGTGTGTTCGGGAAAATCAAACTCCCACGAGCCGGTTTTTGTAGCTTGCTGTATCAGCGCATGGTGCACCTTCAGGCGGGCGCAGTCAGCAGCGGTTTTCGTCTTGTTCTTTACTTTTACGAGCGCGTCATGAGACGGCACAACCTGAATTTCGCTCTTATTGTATATCTCGTTGATCGATCCTAAAAAGGGCAGCAACTCGATTGGAATGGAGCTTCCAAAATGTTCTTTAAGCTGATGTAATAAGTTCTTGTTATTTATTGACATAATATAACACCCTCCCCCCAGGTTAATACAAGTCTTCCCACTATCACCGCTCTTCCTGAAACTGTCTTCAGCCCCGATACGGAACCGATAATGCCTACGTAAATATCTTCTTTTTACAAGTAGCTATAGTCAACGTGTCCATCTTTAACGATTTAATTACATGAATTTATACATACGCTTAACATTTCATGTGGCATATGCTTGCATAACAGATGTAACAATGAGGTTGTTAACAAAAAATATTACAAACCGTATAATTATCATAATATGTCAAAATCGCTGCTGGCGATAGTTTCAAAGCATATCAGAGGCAAAAAATCCCGATCGCACCTAACAATTTATTAATGGGGCATTAACTAAAAAAAGGGTGTTTTCCCCGTATGAAATATCATTTAGCACAGTATCTTTGTCATATCAAAGTCACCAACAATCGTCATCTTATGGAAAACGTACATTTTGAAAAAGAAAACAATATTCTCTCCACCACTTCTACAGTGATCACAACTATTTTGTTTGTGGGCCTCATGGTTCTGGGATCTATATTTGTTTTTGAGGCTATAGCCCTTCTAAACAGCGCCCAGTACAAATAACAAGTTCTCTGCGGCATACTAAACTTTGCATTGTTTGCGTTACTAACCTGATGAAAGCAATGCTGGCTGTGGCTTTAGCCGTTTTTTACTGTGGTTTCTCTTCTTGCTCAAAAAAGGATAAAGTGGAGTTGGTGTCCGGTACGGTCAACGGAATACCCGCAATAACTCTTTACGGAAACAGCAACAAGCCCACCGATTATATTTTTCTCAGCACCGATTCTACTCAGAAGGAAATGTCATACAACGGCGTGCTCCTTACTTACGCGAATACCGGCTCTTCATCAACCGGTATTTTTATTCTCAACAATCACATTGCAGTCGCCAAAGCTGAGCTGGCATTGGCCGGTTCCAAAACCGTATTAACAATTGACACCGCCTACGGCATCAATTTGGGGAGTTCGCAGTATTCGTCTTATTGAAAAGCAATACATGCGCAATACTCGAACACCTTACTTTATTTAAATCGATTTTCTTTTTGGTGCTCTCTTTTTTACTGTCATCTCCGCATCCTGCAACTTCCTTCCTAAAGTATCATCAAGCGCCACTTTGAGCAGGTCTTTATCAAGCCCCAGCACGAACAGCACCTGGCAGTAAGTGCCCATAGCCACACTGGGCGCTCCTTTTTCTACCTGCCACAATGTGCCCCGGCTTATATCTGCCCGCTCTGATACCTGCGCTGCACTTAGCTTTCGCCTCAGCCTTGCGAGCTTTATATTTTCTCCCAGCTCTTTCAGTATCCGTGAAGAGGCAGGCATTAATGTGGTTAACCGTTTACTCATAATGTTCAATATAGTAAGCAAGATTAATCTAATTTGCTCAATTAATTAGACATTATGAATATTTTTGTAAATATTATTATTTAGCAGCTTCTTAAAATAACCATAAAACAGTGATTAACTATTCAGGAGAATAACCATACTTCTATATATTTGCCCGATGAATAAATTAACCGTATACCCCGCCAATATGGATCAGGAAACAGCGATAAGAATGTTTCTGGATGCCCTGCATGTCAGCTATAAAGCAAATGAAATTGACGCTGATGAAACTAATCACCATTCAGCATCTGCTATTATCAGCGCCCATTTGGATAAGACGGAGGAACAAGAGATAAATAAAGAGGGTATGAAGCTTTACCTGGACGATATAGAGGACAACTAATCCCGCATTGAAGTGCGCGGGCAAATAAAATTTTACCCTTATGATCACATACGAAGACTTCGAAAAGGTGGACATCCGCCTCGGGAAGATCGTGGATGTAAGAGACTTCCCCGAGGCCCGGAAGCCTGCTTACAAACTGCTTATTGATTTCGGCGCGGAGTTAGGCACCAAAAAGTCCAGCGTACAACTGGTAGGCACTTATCAAAAAGAAGAACTGCTGGGCATGATGGTGGCTTGTGTAGTAAATTTCCCGGTAAGAAGAGTCGGGCCTTTCGATTCAGAAGTGCTGACCCTTGGTTTCAAGAACACCGATGGACTGGGTTATGTATTGGTCACGCCATCGAAGGAAACTGTACAACTGGGCGACCGGCTCAGTTGATTCGTACAAAGCGGGAAATAATGCAAAAATCGAAAAATAATCCTGAAATCTATGCTGTAATTAAATCACCGCACAAACAACAATCATGGCATTAAGACTAGGGGACACAGCTCCCAACTTCAAAGCAAAAACTTCGATGGGCGATATAGACCTCTATGAATACCTCGGCAATAGCTGGGGCGTACTGTTCTCCCATCCTGCCGACTATACACCTGTGTGCACCACCGAGTTGGGTAAGACCGCACACCTGAAAGACGAATTTGAAAAGCGGAATGTAAAAGCCCTCGCTGTAAGTGTTGATAGCCTGGAAAAACATGAAGGCTGGATCAAAGACATCAACGAAACTCAAAATACAACCGTCAATTTTCCCATCATAGCCGACAGCAACCGGGAAGTAGCCACCCTGTATGACATGATACATCCCAATGCCTCTGTTACTGCTACGGTGCGCTCACTTTTCATTATTGGGCCTGATAAGGCGGTGAAGCTGATGATCACCTACCCCGCATCCACAGGCCGCAATTTTGTGGAAGTGCTGCGCGTGATAGACTCTTTGCAGCTCACCGCAAAACACAGCGTAGCCACCCCCGCCGACTGGAAGCAGGGTGAAGATGTGATCGTAGTGCCGGCAGTGTCTACGGAAGACGCCATAAAGAAATTCCCTAAAGGACTAAACATAATAAAGCCTTACCTGCGCTATACACCGCAGCCCGAATAGAAATGAGATAAAGAAATTACGCCTGCTTATGCCAAAACGTAAGCAGGTTTTTTTTGTGAGTATATAGCATCCGACTATCAAAATTCTTGCTTTGTATTTAGGGTCTGCTGATTAACTACA
>CAIRTW010000371.1 GCA_903881585.1 uncultured Bacteroidota bacterium
CCACCTGACATTTAGTTTTTAAACAAAATAAGAGGGTGCCCTTTTGAGACACCCTCTACGTATTTTGTAGAACGTCGCATCCTCATATTCATAAACAATAATTACCGCTTGCAGTATGTTTATTGTAATTTTGCACCCCATTGATAATAAATAATATGCTTTTAAAACGTTTAGTTTTTTCCGCTCTCGCCGTAGTGACAATAGCGTCCTGCAATCACAGTGATCAATCATCCGCATCGGTACACAAAATGATAGACCGGGCTAACCTGGACACTACTGTGCGCCCAGGAGATAATTTTTATCAGTTTGCAAATGGTACCTGGAGAAAGCTGAACCCTATCCCAAAAACTGAATCAGGGTGGGGGAGTTTCAATGAGGTAGAGGAAGCCACCTATAAAACATTACATGCCATACTGGACTCTGCCGCAGCTATTGGCACAGTGCCCAGCGGCAGCATCATTCAAAAAGTTGGTGATTTTTACCGCAGCGGTATGGATAGTGTCACTATCAACAAGGAAGGTATGACGCCACTTAGCGATGTTATGGCGCATATAAACAATGTAGGCGACATTTCCAGTCTGCTGGACGAAATATGCAGCGAGCATATCATTGGCTTAGACCCGGTATTTAACTTTGGTGTAGGGCCGGATGATAAAAATGTCTCTAAAGAAATATGCCAGTTCGGGCAGGGCGGCCTTGGCTTGCCATCGCGGGAATATTACTTCGATAAAGACCCGCGCACCGTAAAGATCAGGGAGGCTTACAGAAAGTATATACCAACTGTGCTGATGCTGATAGGAGAGGACCAGATCACAGCAAGCAGGGATGCCGCAGATATTTATAACCTGGAACTGTCGCTGGCTGCCGGCGCAATGTCTCAAACTGAAATGCGCGATCCGTATAAAGTGTATAATAAATTTACAATTGACGCGATCAGTAAACAAACCAGCATGGACTGGAAGAAACTGGTGGCTGGCCTGAACATAAAAGGACAAGACACAATCCTTGTGGCCGAGCCTAAATTTTTCATGACCATGGCCGGTAACCTCAAGTCCTTTCCCGTGGATGTATGGAAAAAATACTTGAAGTTTCACCTCGTGAACGCGATGGCCTCTAACCTAAGCGCGGAATACGACAGCACGCATTTCAATTTTTATGGCAAAATATTGTATGGCCTGGAAGCACAGCGTCCCCGCTGGAAGAGAATACTGGAGATGGTGGACGGATATGAGGGTGAAATGCTTGGGCAATTGTACGTGGACCGCAGGTTTAAGCCGGCTGCAAAGACAAGGATGCTGGAATTGGTGGACAACCTGCAGCAAACATATGCGGAAAGAATACAAAAGCTGGACTGGATGAGTGACAGCACTAAAAAGAAAGCGCTTACCAAGCTGAATGCATTTGTGAAAAAGATAGGATATCCCGACAAATGGAAAGATTACAGCGAACTGGTAATTGTGGGGAACGATTATATAAAAAATATTTTTGCCGCTGCACAGTGGTCATATAATTATAACCTGGCTAAACTTGGTAAGCCCGTTGATAAAACGGAGTGGAGCATGACTCCGCCAACAATAAATGCATATTACAATGCAACATTTAACGAAATAGTTTTCCCTGCCGGAATACTTCAATACCCGTTTTTCGATGATAATGCAGATGATGCGGTGAACTACGGTGGCATAGGCGCTGTGATTGGCCATGAGATGACGCATGGATTTGACGACCAGGGCCGCCTATACAATGCCTCCGGCAACCTGGCCGACTGGTGGAGCAAAGAAGATGAAGCAAATTTCAAAACGAGGGCGAAACAGGTAGGCAGCCAGTTTAGAAAGATCGTTGTTATTGACACGATTCATGCCAACGACAGCCTTACCGAAGGGGAAAATCTGGCAGACCTGGGCGGGATCAACATAGCGTACGAGGCGTTTAAAAAGACCAAGCAGGGCAAAAGCAATGATAAGAAAGACGGTTTCACACCAGATCAGCGATTCTTTTTGAGCTGGGCACAGGTTTGGCGTATGAACCAACGGCCTGAAGCCCTTGCCGCGCAAGTGAAAACCGACGGCCACTCACCGTCTGTTCTGAGGGTAAATGTGCCGGTGAGCAATATGGCTGCATGGTACAAGGCATTTGATATTAAGTCAACAGACAAACTATACCGGCCTGAGAATGAAAGAATCAGAGTCTGGTAGGAAATATTTCTTTAACTAATCTGCTATTTTATTGTATTATTTAATAACTAAACCAACGAATTTTTAGAAATGTCACGCATTATTTAAAAAATATTATTTATCCATCACCAACCTTTAACAATAATCAAATGTCTTTATTATAGAGAATTGGTATTTACGCGCTCACCAAAATACAGTGCTGTTTATAATTTGTTCTTTGTTGTTTTGAAAACATTACTTATATTTAACACGAATTAAAATAAACAATCTAACCTATGCGTCGCTTACAACTACTTTTAATTTTGTTCGTAGTATTTCTGGTTAATCATTCTTCCGCACAGTTAGTGGGCGGGGTTGGTGGCGAAGCCTATTTACCAGGGCATTGGCTCGAAATAGGCCAAACCAACTATGGGGCTTTTGGCGCAAATCCGCCACCGGCTGCATACCATCCTTACCCTGCCGGTTCAAACCTGGCTGAAGTGTATGACTATGGCCATGATGGATGGACTGTAGGTGCGCCTGCATTAATGGGCGACTATACCTATCCCGGAAGCCCTTACGAAGGCTGGGGTATACAGGTGGGCAGCGCTGCCGGCCTCAACTGGGCGTTCGTATCAAACGGAGCCATCACCGGCCCTGGATCACTTACAGGTAATAACGTATCGTATGTTAACGCTGGCGGGCAACTGCTGGCAAACTGGCAGGGTACAACTGCAGGTGGCCAGCTACAGATAAACATGGAAACACGTGTGGACACCAACGCCTCGTGGGTAGTGGTTACTGCCAAGCTATACAATACCGGAGCAACAGCCTTGAACAACATTTACTATTTCAGGGGTTGTGACCCGGATAACGATGAAGCGCACGGTGGTAGCTTTACAACAAAAAACATAGTTAATTATCAGAATGATGCAGACCATAGAGTAGGTGTATCGGGCGTTGGTCTGACCTACACTTATGCGTATCTTCAATTGTGCACTAAGGATGCCCGTGCAAAAGCGTTTGTTGATCCGTCCTGGCCAATAGATTTTAGTACCACAGATCTTAGCCTCACATACGCAGGCACTACTCCTGCCGGCAGCACCTATACTCCGGGTGTAAACGTTACGGGTGATTATGGTATAGGCCTGGTATATTACATTTGTACCATTTGCCCCCATGACAGCACATTTGTATCTTACGCTTACACTTTCCTGAATACACCGGTGGGTATCGACAGCGCTTTCCCTGAGCCAACAATTGTTGTAAATGGTGTACCGGTGATCCCGCCTCCCGCTCCCGCAGCTATCTATGATACCTTCAATGCATGTCTGTACCCAGGCATGACCGTTTTGCCGATAAGCCTTACCGGAGCTGCTACGGGCGCATGGACATGGAGTTCCTGGAACTGGTCTCCCGGAACCGGGCTTTCTTCCACTACCGGCCTTGTGAATAATATTAATCTTAGCTCTCTGCCACCAACGATCACCTATACGATCACCGGTACGGCATATGCAGGTTGTGCAGGCTCTGCCTGTAACGATAGCGGCTCAAGGGTGATATACCTGACCGTGCTTACCTGCAACGGCGCTGTCGTAAACAATCCATGTTATGGAGATACGCTGATATTTAATGCACCGGGAGATTCACTTGGCGCTACTTACACATGGACCGGACCGAATTCTACCACTACTATTGTTTCCACCAGCCAGACCTTCTCTATTTCCCCCGCAGTCTACTCAGATACCGGTAAGTATTATGTGACCAAGACGGTGGGCGGTGTGTCTACAACAGACAGCACAATTGCTTACGTACGCCCGAAACCGGTGTTGAATTTAAGTTCTAACGCGCCGCAATGTATAGGGCTGTTGACTACGCTCACATTATCTGTAAACCCTGCTACCGTAGGTGAAGTATTTGCCTGGTCCGGCCCTGCAGGTTACACCTCCGCGCTCCAATACGCAACACGGCCCGGTTATAACTACGCAGATACCGGTATTTATACATTGATCGGCACTACCAGCTATGGCTGTAAAGACACGGCTTATATTGATGCCGGCATTGTAAACCCTCCAGGCGCACCAGTGATCTCAGGGATTACCCAATACTGCTATGGAAGCGTGTTTGTGCCGTTCACTGTTGCAGGCCTTAACATTAAATGGTATGCTACAGACACAAGCACAGTAACCTGGACTACAACTGCACCAACAGTAAATACATCTATCCCTGGTACCTACACATTCTATGCTACGCAAACTGTAGGATGTGAAAGCCCTAAGGATTCTATTACGGTGATCGTGTATCCTCCTATTACGCCAAACTTTAGCTTTACCATCAATCCGGGCTGTTCTCAGGATACTGTTTACTTTACGAATACATCAACCGGAGCTTCATCGTATTCCTGGAATTTTGGTGATGGTTCACCTGCTGTGACTACAACAAGCCCGATGCATATATTCACAACACATGCAGTTCAGAATGTAACACTGACCGCTTATTTTGCGATCTGCTCAAACAGCATTACTGAACATCCGAATACTTCGCATACAGTACAGGCGGCATTTACTCCGGTATTGGATACGATCTGCGCGGGACAGAACAGCACCATGGTTGATGGATCTTCATCCTCTTTCCAGGGTAACCCGACCACACTTGTTACCTATCTGTGGAATTTTGACGATGGCAGTACCAGCACTACGCCAGGCACTACCCCAGCGCCGGGCCATCTTTTCAACGAGGCCGGGATATACAACGTTAGCCTGATCGTTACAGACCAGTTCGGCTGTACCAGTACTACCAGCAACAATGTTTATGTACTGCAGCTCACAGTACATTCCTGGCTCGATACCACGCTTTGTCTGCGCCAGCCGCTGCCACTGAATAATTACGTAACTGTTTATCCTGACTTAAATGACCTGACCAACTTCAGCTATTCCTGGAGCCCATCGGGTAATCTGAGCAGTGATACCGCGCACATTCCGTTCTTTACCGGGTTTGGCACATATACTATCACGCTCACTGCTGGTTTGGCAAATACCGACTTCGGCGCCTGTCCTACTACACAGCAAATGGTAATACACTCGGTACTGGGCAAACCAGTATCGCATGTAACTGCTGATGCAACCATACTTTATGGCAACAGCTATCAGCTGAATGCAGACAGCGAAATATACTACTGGTGGAGGCCAGATGATGGTAGCCTGAATAACCCTAACATCAACGACCCGATCGCTACTCCGCGTGTTACCACTACTTATACCGTTTATGGCATGGACGTAAACGGATGTGTTGACTCTGCATTTGTAACCATACACGTTGACAGCAGTACACATGAGTGCATACCATCAGGCTTTACGCCAAACGGAGATGGGCTGAATGATGTCTTCCACCCGGTTGGTATCAAGTTCCTCAACCTTGTTGACTTCAGGGTTTACAACAGGTGGGGCCAGCAGGTATTCTATACCAACAGTGCAGACCAGGGATGGGATGGAACTTTCCAGGGAGTGCCACAGGATATGGGTACTTACTTCTATACTATTATTGTAGCCCGCCCCGGTGGTGCAGGAGAGAATATTGTGTACAAAGGAGATGTGACACTGATAAGATAAAGACCAGATACTGGTTATGAAAAAATCCCCTGTAGCTATGCTGCAGGGGATTTTTTTTTGATAGGGGCGGTGTGCCCGTATGAATACACTAGAGACGTTATACCGCAACGTCTCTAGCTCGCGTATCAACCACTGTAATGTCCTTTGTGCGCAAGAGACGTTGCCGTGCAACGTCTCTACCTACGCACTAAGTACTGCACGTTTCCACCGTATGTAAGAGTCAATTATCCAGCCTCACTTCAAACAGCTTAGGCCAGTTTTTTCCTGTAATGAAAATGCGGTTTGTTGCTGCATCGTAGGCGATGCCATTCAGTACATCAGGG
>CAIRTW010000372.1 GCA_903881585.1 uncultured Bacteroidota bacterium
GCCCCGGCCGGCTCGGCCTGCAACTCAGTGATCAGCACCTGCATATCTTCCAATATTGATGGATATTTTTTAGAAAGAGTTCTTAACTCCTTTTTAAAATTCTCTATCGAGATCACCTGATATGATCCGGCTCGCAACATACCATAAAAATACGCTTTTTTTGAATTGTAGTTACTTTTCAAAGATGTTGGTAACTATAGGGGCAAGTAGCTAATAATTATTGCCCTGTGCATTAAATCCGATAGCGGAATAATGGTGCCTGCTGCTTCTTTGCTGCAGCTCCATCAGCAGTGCTTCTTTTACCTTATATGGGTCAGTATTTTCCAGTTCTTTTACAAAGCGCTTATCGTCATCACCGCAGAAGTGGTCGATTGCGTTTTCGCAGCCCAGCCGCAGTACCCTGCCTACCAGTAATAGTTTATGGGCGATCATCTCCATGTGGCGTATGTGTTCTTGTCTGTCGCGTAAGGTTTCCATAGTTATTCATTTTTTTTCGCTCTAATAAAAGTATAAATAAAGCCATGCCAAGCCACCTTGGAAACTAGCGTGACGGGCAGGGTATTAACATTTTTTTCTGATGGGCAAGTGGGCGTCTTTGGCAATGCGGTTTGCCTCTAAACCGTCGTACTCGCGCTAGGTTCATCGAACAGAGCTAGTGGCTAACTTCAAAGCCGCGAAATCCACAATACTCCCATAGATTTTTCGTCTTGGGCCGTATTCATTTTCTATAGATCTTTGTGTCGCAAAAGGTAATTTCCGCCTACAACTTTGCGGCCCTTTGCCTCGCTAGTTATCAGGATTCCTTTGCGACCTTTGCGTGAAATTCTCCGCACCAAACGTAGGCGGTACAAAATTGAAACGGGAAATATTGAGGTATGAAATGGGACACCTTGGCTACCGCTAAAAAATAACCGCCCAACCTCGTCGGGAATTACCCATCCAATTACCCATGGGGCGCAAACGGGACATGGCCTAATACATAATCACCTATGATCCAATAATTTGAAATTGCCGGATGCCCCATATCAGCACATTTTTTATTTATTAGGGATGGGACATTCTTAGGAGTGACACTTTCAAAAGTAGCCCACAACTAAGTCGGAAAAAATATGAATAGCATCAGTTCGCCCGGTGGTTTGGGAAATGTTGGGGTACTGTTGGGGGCATCTCTTTTTTTTCACTTCCAAATGATTATCAATGAACTAGCCGTTTTAATGCCCCAATTTGTCAACTTTTATTTTTCCGGAAAATGGGACATTTGTCAGGGTCAGCCGTTTAACTCACTCTCCATATTCGCACCCTCATCATCCTTGTTCTTGCGGCTTAGTTTATCTACCCACTTCTTAGACATGAACGGGCGCTCTATGTAGAAATAGAAAATGGAGGAAATGATAATGACCGGTATGCCCAGGAGGATGATCTGGAGGAGGAGGTTGGGGAGGTAATAGTCGGTGATGTGCAGGCGCAGGGTAAAGCGGCCAAGCATGGAGATGATGGTATAGTGCAGCAGGTATATAGAGTAGCACATGCCGCCAATGATGGGGATGAACTTAAAGCTGAATACTTTTTTCAGGGTGCTGTTCTTTAGTACCGCGAAATAGAACAGCATGAGCAGGAAGGGGAAGCAAAGCCGCGCGGCAAACAGCGCTGTCGCTGAGACATGCTCGTCTTTAATAGGTAAGTAGATGATGGCGATGAGGCATAGTGTGGCTGCAGGGGCTACCCATTTTTTCTGGAGCATGCCCGCGGCGGCGTCACTTACATAAAGATCGGCCAGCAGAATGCCGATGAAAAAGTACTGGGCAAAGCCATAGATGCTGAGGAACGGTGGGGTATAGAGCCACTGGGCTATGATGAGCACTATGGTGGCAATGATCAATATGCTCCTGCGGGTATAGCGGGGCAGCTTCAGCAGGCTGAACAGCAGCGGGGCCAGCAGGTAGAACTGGATCTCTATCTCCAGCGACCAGGCCACAACGGTGAGCATAGGGGTTTGATGGTAGATAAGATCGTGGGCATAGCCGAGAGATGCCAGCCAGTGGGGCAGCAGCACGGAGAATGGCTTGAGGTGCATGGCCAGCTGCATAAAGAAGATGGCCGTCATGGCAATGAAGTAGGGTGGCTCCAGTCGCGTGACGCGGCGGAGGTAGTATTTTTTGAGGCGTACTTTTTTGCCGTTGTTGATATAGTGGTGCGCAAAGGGCAGGCACAGTATAAAGCCGCTGAGCACAAAGAAGAGCTCTACACCGCGGTCGCCATTGATAAGGAAGGTATTGAGCAGGTGGTAGCCGGTGGCATCATCAGTGAAGTGCAGTGGGGTTTTCGCAGCAAAGTAGCCGTGTGTGTGAAACAGGATCACCAGCACAATAGCCAGGAACCGGATGCCGTCTATCTCGGGGAAATAGAGCTGGTTGGTGGTTATGCGGCGGAATTTATTGTAAAAGCTGCTGAGCATGTGGTGGGTAAAAGTAAAAAGTAAAAGTAAGGTTGCATAGGGATTGAAGTGTAGGCTTTCTTTTTTAATTTTAAAGATAGAATTTGTTGTTATGCGGCGTATCACATTTATTACTGATGGAAACGGGAGGCGTATTTCTGCTATAATTCCAATCAGACAATATCAGCGATTGCTGGAAAAATCAATGGAATTGGAGGACGTAAGAGCCTATGACAAAGTAATGAGGAGAAAACATGAGTTTATTCCACTGGATGAGGCTATTGCGGAACTAAAAAGTGCTGGTATGGAGTAGGTCTGCAGCTACTTTACTTTCTTTTGCTTCGCCAAAAGAAAGTAACAAAGAAAAGGCGACTTTGGCCGAATCGCTCCGCGCGGCCAAAGATAGCTCTACTCTGTTGTCGCAGTTCGCTAAC
>CAIRTW010000373.1 GCA_903881585.1 uncultured Bacteroidota bacterium
GGTGGTCATTTAGGGAGAAAAAGTGATGGTCCGCCTGGATTGAAAACTGTTTGGTTGGGTTATCAAAGGGTATGCGATGCCGAAGTTTTTTATACTACTTTTAGGCAATTAAATTTGGGTAAGGCATAGCTGCCGGTAGGCAGGTCTGAGGTTCAGGCATACAGCAAACACGGGGTACATTGGGGCATAAAATGTCCCACATTCCAATGTCTTTCAGGAGGATGGAGCAAACGAATCAACGGTATATTCTGCAATTGCAAAGCTGCCGACTGCAAACTGCCAACTGAACTTGTCCTGAGCCTGCCGAAGGGATGCCCCACCCGGGGCATAAATGGGGCAGAACGGGACATGGCATAATACATAACCAACTAAAAACAAACAACTTGCAATTTTTAAATGCCCCATATAACCACGTTTTTTATTTATCACCAAATGGGGCATCTCCAAAAACGAAGGAACGAACAGTAAACTTACACTGCCAACAACACACCGGAAACTGCCGACCGCAAGTTGCGGACTGTAAACTACTGATAATACGCTGTATAAAAACTCGCATAAGGCATAGCAAGTTTATCAGCATACATCTTGCGGTAGTTAGATGCGCTGATGACAAACGTCTTGATCTCGCCCGGTATAAAATCATGCATCACATTTGATTCCTTCAGGTCTCTCATGTACAGCTTGGCAGAGTCGGCGTTCGCAAACTTCTTCACTAACAGCACTACCTGGTCACCGCTGTACATGTCCAGCACCATGTCCAGGTTAGCCGCCGGGTAGTTGGCAGAGTCGAACGATCTTATCCGCTGCTTCAGCGGTGCGGTCTTTGAATCCAGGCCCGGCACTACGAGTATGCAGTAGTGCTGGCTGTCGGCATGGTAAGAGTACATCTCCGGTATTGGCGGCGGTGGTGGTGGTGGTGGCGGTGGAGGCGTAACAGGCTTCACCTCTTTTTTTACTGCCGCTACAGTCGGGGCTTCTTCCTTTGGCGGCCAGTCTTTCACCCACGAGGGTTGCCCGCCATTGCGCACCTCGCCTATGTACTCCTTCACGGTTGTAGCCCAGCCTATAAGCGTATCCCCGCTATAGTTGCGCATGAACTTAGCGATCAGGGAGTCGGCGCCATTATAGTCGCCCATGCCGGCATGGCCCATGGCCTCTGCCAGCTCAAAACGTTTCTTGAATGCGGGATTATCATATTGCTCATTAGCAGTCTTTATGCGCTCCAATGCCTCCGGGTATTTATGCTGCATCAGCAGGTTATACGTTTCATCGTAGTAAGTGGCAACTGGTATGCCGTTTGATACGACCTTTGTTTTAGGCTCTTTTTGTTTAGGCCGCAGGTTGGCTGCATACTGAGATTGAGGGTATTTCGTAAGCAGCTCCTCGCTGTATTTCTGGGCCAGTTCAAGGTTGTTCTGTTTCAGCGCCACCTCATAACGGGCATACAGCTCTTCTTCCTTCTGGCTATGGTCAGGGTAGCGGCTGTCAAGGGTATCTAGGGTATGAACGGCCATTTTGTAATCCTCCAGCTGCTTATAGTAGGCCTTGGCCAGCAGTATATATGCCCGCTGCTGCAACTTTATGGCCAGCGCTTTTTGCTGGGGGCTGTTTGGTATTTTAGCTATCAGGCTTTCCTCCGTGGGCAGGCCATTGTCGGTTTTGCCCTGGCTCCCCCCTGCATCATCGTCCTGGCCAGAGCCCCCTGCCAGCGCACTGCCTGAAGCACGGCGCCAGTTGTCGGTAAGCGGGCGGTTGCCCCATTTCTTTTTAAAGTCTGCACTACCCTGCTGCATCAATGTAGGGTTGGCAAAATACCAGGTTGACTCAGTATTATCAGCGTTCTCGGTCTCAATAGCCTTCAGGCTGTTCACCCCGGCGTTCTCGGCGTTTTCAATGCTGTCATCCTGCCGCCGTTCCAGGTCGCGCAGGTAAGCCCGTACCACTTGCAGCTGCTCTTTGCGGCTTAATGCAGAGAGCGCCAGCAGGCTGTCTTGCTCTGCAATTACTGCGGTAGGAGCAGCCACTTCTTTCAAGCCCTTGCTCCTCTGTATAGCAGCCAGTATCGACTTATCCTTGGGCGCTGCTGATGAATATTTGGAGGCGCTGTCGTAAGCATCCTTGGCCGCCGGGTAGCGCGATGAGGAATAGTACACATCGCCCAAAGCAGCAAACGACAATGCTTTCTGCTTCTTGTTAGCTTTCGGCGTGTTGATGCTCTTGGTCAGGTATTTAACGGCCTCATCTTTCTTGTCCGCCTTTACCGCCAGCATACCCAGCACAAAATAGACCTGGTCGTAATAGCTCACATACTTGCCATCGTTAAGCACCCGCTTCAGCGGCACCATGGCGCTGGCCACGTCTTCACCCGCCAGCAGCTTGTTATAAGCTATGTACTTGCGGCTGTAGAAATCCATTTCTATCTTCGGGTAGTAGGTCAGCACCTGTTCAAAGCTCTTGGCTGCTTCGGCATACTGATTCATCTCCTGGAGCAACTGCCCGTTGAGGAATGCAGCACGCAGCCTCAGCCAGTTAGGAAGATTGTTATCTGCTGCCGCAATGGTCAGCTGCGTAGAAGCTGCCACATTGTTCTTCTCTGTAAGGAAAGCAAATGCCTTTTCAATGGCCAGCCTGCCCTTCAGGTTCTCCGGCATCTTCGCATCCGACTCCAGCAGTGACAGTACCGATTCACCATTCTCCACCTGCCGCGATTCGGTATAAGTACGTGCCAGCCACAGGATAGATTCGTTGTGGACCGACTTATGCTTTAGGAAATCCAGCTTCGACTTCTTCTCGTCCTGAAGAATAGAAGGAGCTTCTTTCTTACCGTATCCATAGCCATTTTTCTGAGCTTTCTTCTTCTCCGCTGCCTCATCGCTGCTGATGATATAGCGGAAAGCAATAGACGCATTATCGTACTTGCCTTTGTAGTAGTACGCCTCGCCCAGCAGCAGGTAAAGGTCATTAGACCACTTCACGCGGGGGTCATGTATCTGTATCCCTACAGACACCTTGTGCACAATACTATCCATATCCGCCGACATCATCGACGAGTCCCGGTTCGGATCGAACGGGTACAGGCCGATGAGGGAATCATAGTTCTCCTTTCGACTTCGCTGCATGTTCTGCAGCGCCTCCTCCATCTTTTTATTTGAGTTGAAATAATAGTTGTAGTGGGTAAATGAGTTTTGGGTCACCCTCCTCACCGGCGACCATCGCTTCTTCAGCATCGACTTGTTGGACCACGCCTCATGCTTTTGCTTCATCTTTATCTCCAGCTTTAGCTTCAGCAGGTCCTCTTTCTTTTTCTCCTTTGCCTTGGCCAGTTTTTCCTTATTATCTTTTATTCTTTTCAGGCTGTCGGTCCGGGCCGTTCGAACCTTCTTCAGGCTATCCATGTACTTGGTGCGCACCACTTTAGTGCTGTCCATGATATGCTTGCGCGACAATTTCGCGCTGTCCAGCGAGGCCTTGCGCACAGAGGCCACGCTGTCCCTGAAGTGCTGCTGCGAAGTCTTGATGCTGTCTGCCCGCTCATGCCGCACCAGGGTAACACTGTCGGCATAACGTTTGCTGGCCCTGTATTTTTTTATTTTGGCAAGGCTGTCTGTTCTTCTTTTTTGAACCGTCTTAATGCTGTCGGTACGGGTTTTCCTCAGTACAGCCATACTATCCGTTAGCTGCTTGCGGGCTGTTGTTACAGAATCCATATGCGCCTGCCGGGAATTCTTTAACCCATTAGCCTTTGCGGTACGCGAGCGGGTAACACTGTCTTTGTAATGCTTGCTGTCGTGGTATTTGCGAATAGAGGCTGTGCTGTCGGTAATGTGTTTGCGAGTGGTCGCCAGGCTGTCGGTCTTTTTCTTTCGGGCCTGTGCCGTGCTGTCGGCACTATGAGCGTGGGCATCCCGAACGCTATCCATAGTGTGAGTGCGGGCAGTCTTGGCACTGTCGGCCTGGTGCTGGTGCAACTCGCGAATACTATCTGCTGCATTGGCACGGGCATTCCTGAGGCTGTCGGGGTTGCCTTTATGCGAGGTATCGGCCTGCTCATCAGCATCACCATCCCCTGTGTCCGAAAAACGAACAACGTGGGAATAAGTAAGGCCATTAAACAGAAAAAAACCTAATACAATAAATAATATTACCCTAAAATTCAATGTTACTATCTTTTTCTCTCTAATAGAACGCAAATGCAACAATAATATTATATAAATCGCGTCTAAAGAGAATATTGTTACCTCAACCCAATAAAAAATCACCCCTACCCTTCAAAAATAGGCAAAAAAGGAAATCTAAGCACCTTCACATAATCATAAATTAACAAAACACTTCCCTATTTTGCCGCTTATTCCCGATAATTTAGGGGTATTATAAAATTTCCCTGTACGTTAACGTAAAAACGCCTGAAAAATTGCTAAAAATGACGAAAAAAACGGACCAAAACCCAAATATGATGCGGTACGCCAGCTTGGCCACCCAGTGGATGGCCATGATGTTGCTGGGAGTATGGGCGGGGTATAAACTTGATAAAAAATTAAATTGGAAGTTGCCTTTATTTTTAATTTTATTCCCCTTAATTTCATTGGGCGTATCGCTCTGGCAGCTGATCCGCGAGCTGAACCGACCACAAAAATGAAGAAGAGATTTGTCATACTGACCCTTATTATTTTCATCCTGCTAAGCGGGTTGTTTATCAGTATGCATTTTTATGCACCGCAATACCAGGTGTATGCACTTGAAACAAGCAATGTGATCATGGCAATCTTATCGCTGAGCAGTTACTTAATGGTGCAAAAATCTTTAAGCAATAATCCGCAGGCGTTTGTGCGCGGAGTATCTGGTGCGTCGTTTTTAAAATTGATGGTGTGCATGGTGTCGATATTGGTATATGTATTGTTGAACCGGTCGCACATACACAAGCCGAGTGTGTTTATCATGTTTGGTATTTATGCAGTTTACACAATTATGGAAACGATACTATTGTCGAAATTAGTAAGAGAGTAGATTATGAAAAAGCAGGAAACATCGATCTCGTTTTTAGAACAGTTTTTGCCGCGTGGAGCGTTCGAGCAAATAGAGCCCTTTTTCAGGGCGCACACTATTCACCTCACACTTACACATGAGCGCAGGAGCGTGCTTGGCGATTACCGCCATCCTATGCCTGATGTGCCTTATCACCGTATCAGCATCAACGCTACGCTGAATCCATATAGCTTTCTTATCACGCTCTTACATGAGCTGGCACATATGTTCACGTTTGTACACTTTGAGCATAAAGCGCCGCCGCATGGCAAAGAATGGAAGACGCAGTTTCGCCATATCCTGATACCCTTTATGGGCAAGCGTTTCTTTCCGGGAGATGTAGAAAAGGCACTGTACGCATACCTGCACAATCCTGCCGCAAGCACCTGCACAGATGCCCAGCTATATAAAGCGCTGTACCGCTACGATGAGCATAAGCCAGGCTTTAAACTTGTTGATGACCTCGACATAAACCAATACTTCGAAACAGAAGACGGGGAAGTATATCAGAAGTTAGAAAAGCTGCGCACACGCACGCGTTGCCGCAACCTGAACAGTGGCAGGGTTTATTTCTTCCAGGGAATAGTGGAGGTGAAAGCGATAAGGAAGAAGTACACCGTGGATGTTTAACCCCCCTGCCCCCTAAAGGGGGAGCACTTTTATCAATGTTCTTCAACAGTTGGATCTCTTTTCGGCTTTGTCTATGAAAATAAGAATTAAGAGAAGGCAATGGCTATGAAAAAAGATACAGACTCATCAAATATACTATATTTTAAAATTCTTCTACTCATCTTATGTGTAACAACATTTTTCTCGTGTTCAGACGTTAGTAGCAAAAACTTCGTAGGCATTTGGTGTAATCACTATCTTGATACTTTTGAGGTCAAAAACGAAGGAGACAGTTTCGGAATCAAAATACACATGGCAGGAGCTTATGGAAACTACACATATAAATTCAAAGATGGCGCGTTAGTAGGAGACAAACACTTAGGAAATATTCACTATTCTGTTTTCGATTCTTCGGAACATTTGTTATTCGGCGATCTGATATTTGAAAGATGTGGTTCAAACCATTAGTAAACACAAGCCGAATAGAATTAACCCAGCCAAATGTCTTAAACTGAAAGTACTCCCCTTTAGGGGCGAGGGGGTGCCACCATATAATTGCACAACTTAAATAACACCCTTGCTCCAACAATAGCATCTATGCCATCGCCGATGTGGTCACCACTTGATACTTCATTGAGGTCGAAACCGATTATTTCCCTGCCGGATGCGTGAAGCATTTTGAAGATATAGAATATCTGTTCCGTCTCAAAGCCGCCGGGGACGGGGGTTCCAGTGTTGGGGCATAGTTTGGGGTCAAGGCCATCTATGTCGAAACTAATATAGACTTTTTGAGGAAGGGAATCTACAACTTGTTTGCAGATGTCTTTCCATAATGCGCCTTCGTATTGCTGTTCCTTGATGTCTTTGTCGAAGAAAGTAGTAATGCGGCCATTGCTCTGGTTGATAATATCCAGCTCTTCGTTGCAATAATCGCGTATGCCTACCTGCACCAGTTTTTTTACCTGCGGTATCTGTTGCAGCACATTGAACATTATAGACGCGTGAGAGTATGTAAACCCTTCATACGCATCGCGCAAGTCGGCATGAGCGTCTATCTGCAATATGCCAAACTCGCTATGCACATCAGAGAGGGCTTTAATAAAACCCAATGGCGTACTGTGGTCGCCACCGATGAGGCCAACTTTTTTGCCGTCCTTCAGCAGGTTGGTTGTCATTTCATAAACCCAGTCCAGCAGCAGCTTGCCGCCATCATTTATTTCCTGCAGTTTCTCAGCCAGTTGTTCGTTTTCGGTCACCACTCCCCCGTCTATCATGTTCGATATGATGAGTTCTGCGCACTGGCGCAGGTAATCACTTTTTGTGCGGATGTTCTTATCTATCGGCTGCATATAAAACCCTTTCTTCCATCCATCCTTCACATCAGGGTCAAAAAGATCAACCTGCATTGCCGCATTAAAAATATTTTCAGGTCCCCGGGAAGTACCGCGCCTGTAGGATACTGTTACTTCCCATGGCACCGGCAGAAGCACCAGCTGCGCTTCTTCTTCAGAAAAAGGAAGGCCAAATATATTGTTCGATTTTAGCCCAACGGAATTGGGATCAAAATTTGAAAGGTCAGACATGGCGCAAAAGTAAAGATCTCTCGCCAAGGTGCAAAGGCGCAATTCCATATTTCGTTTTCGAGGCCGCAAAAATTGAGAGAGCCCTCTCCCTGCCCTCTCCAAAGAGAGGCTGAAACAGAATGAGTAACAGGCAGCCTGGTACGCAAACATATTAGGCAGAGGCGCGAGTGATTCAGGCTAAAGTCCGTGAGTTATTATCTTCACTCCCCGGCCTGAAGGCCAGGGCTATTGGAGGCTCTGGATTTAATTGCCTGAATAAAATAATTTATCCGTTAAAGGAAACCGATACAATCAGGGCTTCCGCAGTTGCATTTTACTTTTCCATCGTGGTGGGTCGGGCCGTAGTTGCATGTCAGTTCTTCGCCGGGCTTTATATCTCTCAAAGCATAAAACTCAACATGATAGCCGCTCACACGCATAAATGTGTTGGGCGAACAGGAGTGGTTTATGTATCGCAGTTCATTGCCATTTACTGAGGCATCAATGGCCATGCCATTCCAGAGTTCGACAATAGCAATGGATTCGTTTTTTAACTCTTTCGCTTTTTGCCGCGCTGCACGTTTTGATATTATTGTTCCGCCAAGGGAGCCTATCTTTTTGCGGGCAGGTATATCGGCAGCTGCATAGACACCTTTTCCCTGTATCTTACTTTTAGCAACAGTTACAGGATAGAAGACGAAGAATTTATTTTCCATTTCCAGGATCATGATGTTATAAAAACGAAGGTAAAAAACATTTGTTGGCAAAGGCTTCTTTTTGAGCCCGCGGGCTCAAAAAGAAAGGCTGCCTATTTAAAGACAGCCCTTCTACTTTCAGCATTCACAAAACTATTATTGCTCCACCATAAAATGAAATACCTGCCGCTCACCGCCTGCGCTAACGTTCATGATATACATGCCGTTGGCAAGTGCGCTGTTCAGGTTTACTTTTTTGTTCATGGCGCCATTATGTATGGTCACTTTGTTCTTATAGATCACCTGGCCAAGCATGTCTGTTACTTCCATTGTTACGTCTGCATCAGTTGTAATACCCAGAGCGCCGGTGATATAGAATTCACCCTTGTTGGGATTCGGAAGCAGGCGAAGATTTACATTGCCAACTGTTACTGCCTGCACACCTACGTTGTAAACATTGATGCCAACTGTTGTTGAATCTGATAAGTTACAACCGTTTGTGCCGGTCACCACACAAGTCACCGAATCTCCGTTAGTGAAGGTATGGGTATATACAGAATCGGTAGCGCCCGCTATCGGCGAGTGGTCCAGCGTCCACTGGTAGGTTACTGGGCCGCCGGTAACGGTTGCTGTCAACGTATCAACGTCACCGACGTGAATGGTTAATCCAGGAGCAGCGGTAATAGTTACACTTGGTGCAAGGTTAACGCCCACATGCATTGTCACTGAGCTAACAGCTGTATCTACAGCCAGGCAGGGATAGTTGCTGGTCAATTCTACCGAAACAATATCACCTTCAACCGGTGTGTAGGAATAGGAAGACCCAGTACCCACAGTTACACTGTTCACCTTCCAGCTATACGCAGGCGACGCACCACCGAAAGCGGGAGTAGCTGTAAAAGTTACCGTTGTACCTGCACAAACGGTGCTGCCTGGGTTAGCTGTAATAGTAACCACAGGAGTTGCATGTTCCAGCACCGTCATAGTGTCGCTGGCAGATACAGTATCGGGCGTTGCACATGCGGCGCTGCTTATCATTGTCACTTCCACTACGTCGCCATTAACTGGCGTATAGTTGTAGGTACTGGTTGTAGCACCTGCAATAGCAGTTGTGTTCACATTCCACGAATAAGCAGGAGATCCGCCACCGTTCACACCGGTTGCCGTAAAGGTAACCGCACTGCCCGCACACGATGTATCGCCGATACCAGTAGCGACTGTCACCGAAGGCGTAACTGGTGTTATGATCGTAATAACTGCGCTATCAGCCATGTTGCTGCCACAGCCGGCAGATGCACTAGTTGCTGCTACCGTATAAGTACCGGCGCCAGTCTGCAAGCCAAAATCCAGAAGGCCGCCAACACCGGCAAAAGTGCCAACGGAAGTACCATCATTATACAGCGTGTAATTAACGCCGGTAGCTGAATTGTCAAGGAAAACATGAACACCAACGCCGCCACCACAGTAAGGGCCGCCACCGGTAACATGATATACTACAGGTGTAGCATTCACGGTCACAGCCAGTGTTCCAAACATGTTGCTGAGGCAACCGGTAATGTTGTTACTTGCACCAACGGTATAAGTACCGGCAGGATAAGTACCAAAACTGAAAGCACCACCAAGCCCAACAACTGATGTTGCCGATACGCCACCATTATATAATGTGTAAGTGATGCCGGTATCAGAACCACTCAGGCCTATAACAACACCTGCGTCAACAGAACAATAAGAACTGGTGCCGGTAACTGAATATACAACCGGTGCCGCGTTTTCTATTATTACAGCACTGTCGGCCATAATGCTTGCGCAACCGGTAACTGAATAACTTGCCGCAACCGTATAAGTACCACCAGCGGTTTGCAGGCCGAAGTTAAGCGGGCTGCCCGTGCCGGTAGCTGTAGTAATAAGCGCAGCGCCATCATAAAGGCTGTAATTAACACCGGTATCTGAACCACTCAAGGTTACGTCTATACCGCCAGTACCTTCGCAATAAGCACCGCCTCCTAAAACACCATGAACTGCGGGCAGCGGATTTGCCGTTACTACCGGATTACCAGACATTGGCGCAGCACACTCTGTGATATTATTAACTGCAAAAATTGAAACAGTACCTTCTGTGGTATCAAGACCGAAATCCAGCAAAGTGCCATCTCCGGCGAGCGCTGTGCTGCCTGATCCAACAAACATCCGATAGGTGATGCCGGTATCAGAACCACTGAGGCTGATGTCAACGCCACCGCTGCCAACGCAATAAGCGCCGCCGCCAATTACATTGTACACATGCGGAAGAGAATCTACAATTACAATGGCGCTGTCCGACATTGCAGCGGTGCAACCAGTGTGAATATTTGTAGCTACTGCGGTATAAGTACCGGGGGCGGTCTCTACACCGAAATTAAACCCGGAACCTGACCCTATTACCGCACCGCCTGTAATGGATGAGCCGAGGTATAACTGGTAGCTCACACCTGTATCAGAGCCGCTTAGTGAAACTGTTATGCCGCCCGTGCCGAAGCAATATTCAGTGCCGCTGCCCAATACAGAATAGGTATTAGGAACGGTATTTACCGTAATTGTCGCGCTACCCGTCATGCCATTGTTGCAAAGCGTAGAAGTATTTGTAGCCAATACAGTATAAGTGCCGGCAGCTGTTTGCAGCCCAAAGTTAAGCGCACTGCCGGTGCCTGGCATAGTGACTAAGCCTGCAACACCATTAAACAACTGATAGTTGATGCCAACCTGCGACCCACTCAGACCAACATGAACACCGGTATCTGATGAACAGAACCCGCCGCCGCCGGTAACGTTAAATACAGCCGGCAATGGATTGACTGTGGCAACTGTAGTGTAAGATGCTGAGCATCCAGAACCGGAGCCATCGGTAACCACAACTGTGTAGATACCCGAGGCCGCAGTTGTAGCAGCAGGAACACTGGCATTTGCCAATGAGGCATTTGTGATGGCAACCGGGCCGGACCATGAATACGAGGTAACATTAGCTGCCCCTACCGCGGTAAGATCAAGCGTAGAGCCTGCACATGTCGGGCTGTTGCTGGAAGCTCCGGAAAGGAATGGCACCGCGTTAACGGTAACGGTCACAATGTACTGTGTAGCAGGATTGCAACCCGGTTGGGTGCTGCCATCTGATACAGTCAATGTGTATATGCCGGTAATAACAGGCGTAGCTGTAGGGTTAGCGGCGATCGTTGAAGACAATGAAGCACCGGACCAGTTGAACTGCGTTGCCCCACCTAATGGATTGGCGAAAAGATCCACAACACCACCCACACATATTGGACCAGAGCTGGTTGGGTTGGCCGCCGGTGTAGCGTTAACTGATACGGTAGTGAAATATTGAGTTGTTGGTGCACATCCCGGCTGAAGGGAACCATCAGACACAGTTAGCGTATAAGTACTCGTTGACGTTGGTGTCGCTGTAGGGTTTACGCCTGTTGTTGCAGACAGGTTAGCACCTGCCCAGGAGTATGCACTTGCGCCACCAGACGGACCAGCAGAAAGCGTTACCGTACCGCCATTACAGATATAGCCGTTGTTCCCCGGAGCCGCTACCGGCGTTGGGTTCACACTCACTGTAGTTGTAAATGGAGTAGATGGTGAGCAACCGGAGTTACCACTACCATCAGTTACCATCAGCGTATAAGTGGCGGTTGCATTTGGTGTAGCCGTGATCACATCTGCAGTTGTACTGCCGGTAATATTAGCGCCACTCCATACAAATGTGGTAGTACCAACCGCTTCATTTGCTGTTAGTGTGGCTACCCCACCAATACAAATGTAACCGTTGTTTGAGGGCGAAGCAGATGGTGTTGGGTTCACTGAAACTGTAGTATTGAATTGGAGCACACATCCTGGCTGCGTACTGCCGTTTGATATAGTAAGTGTGTAAACACTGGTAGCGGCAGGCGTAGCGCTTGTAATATCTGCCACAGTTGAGCCGATAATATTTGCACCGGCCCATAAGAATGTAGTTGCGCTGCCACCCTCGTTTGCATTGAGTATAGCAGTACCGCCAACGCAGATATAGGCATCCGTAGATGGCGCAGCTGTAGGTGCATCGTTTACAACAACTGTTGTAAAGTAAGGAGTTGAGGGAGCGCAGCCGGACTGTGTGCTGCCATCAGATACGGTAAGCGTATAAGTGCTTGTAATTGTAGGTGTAGCTGTAGTAGTTGCACCTGAACCAGATAACAGGCTTGCACCGTTCCATGTAAATGAAGTTGCGCCACCGGCCGGATTAGCCGAAAGAGTTACGGCACCGCCGCTACATATATAGCCGTTGTTGGCCGGAGCGGCAACGGGTGTTGGATTCACTGAAACCGTGGTAAAATACTGAGTGCCGGTAGCGCATCCGGAAAGTCCGCTGCCATCAGATACTGTAAGTGTATAAGTTGTGGTCGCTACAGGAGTTGCTGTAGTTGTTGCACCGGAGGTTGAAGTAAGGCCGGCACCGCTCCAAGCAAATACCGTAGCTCCGCCTGATGGGTTTGCAAGCAGGTTCACTGTGCCGCCGATGCATATATAGCCGTCATTAGAAGGCGCCGCCGCCGGAGCTGCGCTCACAGTAAACGTACCCACGTTGTTAGATAAAACGGCTGTACTGCAACCCGAAGCATTCTGTATAGAAGTAATTGTTACAGTTGTCGATCCGATACCTGAGAGATCAGAAGACGGAACAGTAAATGTGCCGCTGCTGGCGCCCATAGTGAGTGTAGCTGTGTGGCCAACTGCCGTATTTGCGCCATCAAGATTATAGGTAGCTGTAAATACGGCGGAGCCCAGGGAACCTGAATTAACGGTTACATCTGTACTGGCACCAGCGCAAACAGAGGAAACAGTTGGTGATGAAAAATCAGAAACATCGGGAAGCGCATTTACTATAAACGTACCTGACACGGCGACTGTGCTACCCACACAACCCGGAGCAGTAGCTGTTAGCGTATAAGTTCCGGCGCCATCTGCCAGGCTTACAGCGGTAATGGACGCAGTCTCAGAAGACGGAGACACTATATCTCCGGGAACAGGGCCTGTCCACAAATAATCAACACCGAAGCCATCACCTGCGTCTGTGCCGAGCAGACTAATAAAATCGCCGACACATGAAGGTGAAGGCGTAACATTTACCATAACCTCCGATGGCAAAACATTTACGGTTAAACTAGTGGTAGTACCAAAGCTACTGCCAGAGCATCCGGGCGCAGTTGCTGTTAAAGTATATACTCCGGCATCAGGTAACGCAGCGGTCGCAATATCAGTTGACTCAGAAGAAGCCGAAGTAAGGTCAGCTGCACCAGGGCCGGCCCAAGAATAGACTACCCCAAAACCATCTTCCGAGTCACCGCCATTGAGGGCTACATCTGTGCCCACACAGGCGATAGCCGGAACGACATCCGCAGTAACTGTTGTCGGCAAAGCATTAACAACAAGGAAGTCCGTTGTACCAAAAGTGCTTCCCGAACAACCTGGCGCAGTAGCAGTCAACGTATATGCACCTGCATCCAGTAGGCTGGCAGACGTAATGCCTGTATTCTCAGACGTTGCTGATATAATGTCTCCGCTTCCAGGGCCTGTCCAGGTATATATAACCCCAATGCCGTCTCCGGCATCAGCACCGAAAAGTGATACACCCGTGCCGACACATGCTGGCGTGGGCGATACACTTGCAGTAACGGAGGACGGCAATACATTAACCGCTAAAGCTGAAGAGAAGCCAACAGAGCTGCCGGAACAAGCCGGCGCCGTTGCCGTTAAAGTATAGATACCGGCATCATTGGTAGCAGCAGAAGCGATGATTGCAGTTTCCGATAATGCGCCTATGATATCTCCGGTTGACGGGCCTGACCACGAATAAGCAACCCCGGAACCATCGCCGGAGTCGCCGCCGGAAAGAGTAATAGTAGCGCCCAGGCAGGCTGGCGTGGGTGAAAAACTTGCTGTTACTGATGACGGCAGCTTATTCACCGTTTGCGGTAAAGTCACTCCTGTCACTGGAGCACAACCGGCAGCAGTAACGGTTAAAGTGTAACTACCCGCATCGGCAACTATAGAACTACCAATGGCCGCATTTACAGACGATGCGCTGCTGATATCACCCGTTGAAGGGCCAGTCCATGAATAGGAAAGTGAAGTGCCGTCTGATACGTTGCCCGTAAGAGTTATGGCGTCTCCTGCACAAACCGTTGTTGGGAAAGTGGTGGGTGCAACCGATGATGGCTGCGAATTAAGTGCCAGCGGTACGGAACTGATCCCGGTACTAGTGCCAGCACAGCCAGCAACGGTTGCGCTGATCGTGTATGCCCCTGCATCAGCGGCAGA
This sequence comes from uncultured Bacteroidota bacterium, assembly GCA_903881585.1. Classification (GTDB taxonomy): domain Bacteria; phylum Bacteroidota; class Bacteroidia; order Chitinophagales; family Chitinophagaceae; genus Nemorincola. The sequence goes on from CAIRTW010000373.1 coordinate 14,222, forward strand.
CAACGGATTCACGCTGGCAGTAGTCAATGAGTTTGGATTTGTTATATCGGAACCTCCGGGGCCTGCCCATGAATATACAATTGGCCCGGCACCGGCTGTAGCTATGCTTGCAGCGAGCGTCATGCTGCCGCCTATACAGGCTGGGTTAGTCGTTTCAGTTACATCTGTGAAAGCAGGCAGTTGATTGACCGTTAACGATGACGTTACCGCAGATGTGGGGCCGCAGGTATTTGTTGCTGTTAAAGTATAAACACCTGCATTCAATGCGGTGACACTCAAAACTTCTGTGCTTACCGTGGTCGTGGAAGTCATTGCGGCACCACCCACCGGTCCTGTCCATGAGTAGGTTGCAGCGCCTGTTGCCGTCCCGTGAAGTGTAAGACTTGCTCCGGTACACAGCAGCCCCGAAGACAAACTGGCTGTCACTGATGTTGGCGGTTGGTTTACCACCATTGCGCTCGTACTCGTCATAGTAGCAGTGCCTGCACATCCGGCTACAGTTGCACTTATAGTATATACACCGGCATTGCCGGCAGCCAGTGAGTTTACACTTGCGAGTGTAAGTGAAGTGGGGTTCGTGATAGCGGTTCCCCCGGGGCTCGTCCATGTATAGGCGATGGGGCCGGCTCCGGCTGTCGTTGTTGTCGCTGCAAGTACCATTGTGCCGCCTATACAGCCAGGATTTGGCGTTTCAATGACACCGCTAAAAACCGGCTTTTGGTTTACCACCATTGCGCTCGTACTGGTCAAAGTAGCAGTTCCCGCGCATCCGGCAACAGTGGCGCTTATGGTATATACACCTGCGTTACCTGCGGCCAGTGAGTTTACACTTGCGAGTGTCAGAGATGTTGGGTTTGTGATGGAGGTGCCTCCCGGGCTTGTCCACGTATAGGCAATCGGCCCCGCACCAGCCGTGCTTGTTGTGGCGGCGAGTGCCATACTACTCCCTATACAGCCAGGATTCGGCGTTTCCGTTACTGCGGAGAAGATTGGCTTTTGGTTTACCACCATTGCGCTAGTACTGGTCAAAGTAGCAGTTCCCGCACATCCCGCAACGGTTGCACTGATAGTATATACACCGGCATTGCCTGCAGCCAGTGAGTTTACACTTGCGAGTGTAAGCGAAGTGGGGTTAGTAATGGCTGTGCCTCCCGGGCTTGTCCAGGTATAAACAATTGGTCCGGCACCAACTGTGCTCGTAGTGGCGGAGAGTACCATGCTGCTGCCTATGCAGCCGGGATTCGGCGTTTCCGTTAATGTGGAGAAAACCGGTTTTTGGTTTACTGCCAGGGCGGTTGTTGTAACAGTTGTCGATCCACAGGCATTAGTGGCTGTGAACGTATAAACGCCGGCATTAGCAGTTGTTACACTTAATACCCCAGTGCTAAGAGTTGTAGTAGAGGTCAAAGCAGCGCCGCCAGCAGGGCCGGCCCATAAAAAGCTGGTTGCGCCGGTTGCAGTACCAGTCAGCGTAAGTGCGTTGGTAACACACAATGGGCTTGCTGATAAGGACGCGGTTACTGGTGTCGGTGGCCCAATGGTAAATGTGTTTCCCGCCCCGGCAGCATATGAAGCAACAGCTGGCGTAGAAGTTGTAAGTGAGGCAATTGCCACTGTATGAGCAGCCGTTGCTCCTGGTTTTACATCGCAGGTGATCCAGAAATACGCCGTCACGGTACCAAAGCCGCCAGGAACCGAGCCCAAAGCACCGGAAAAAGTCTGCGCTCCGGGAGCAACTGCCGCAACTGTTCCTACCAGGCTTGCAGTTCCAAAATTATTCGATGTGTTCCTGTACAAATGAAAATTGGAAATATCAGACGTGGTGTACGTTGAACCAGTTGTTGAGAAGGTCAGGCTGGTTAGATTAACAGCCACCCCAAAATTTGTTGCCTGAAATTCAAATACATCATTATTCGACGACCCGACACATATATTCACAGCAGCTATCTGTGTTGGCGGCGGCTGAAAATTAACTGCGGCTAAAGACCTTGTTGACGCAGTTGCGAAAAAAAGCAGGGATAAACAAAAAACGTTTAACCACCTTGTGGAGGGTTTTGAATTAACAATATGTGCTGCAACATTAGTGTTTGCAACAGGCGATCGGTGGTTTGGTGTTTGGCGATTAGTAAAGTTGCGCATAGGTCTTCTTTTAGGTTAATAATTCTGTTTTCTGTGGTTAATATGTGGTTTGTTGTGGTGTACGATGTATTACTATGTTAATTAAAACTAAACATTTTAATTTTATACATTTTTTTAAGACCGTAAAAGTAAGAATTAATACCAATTAGACATTAAAAAACGGCACTAAAGCTATTCATATAATAGTCGAAGGATGTGAGCGTTTTTATAGTTTCATTTTCAATGCTTTTTACTAGATCGGCAACTTTATCAGAAAGGTCATCAA
>CAIRTW010000374.1 GCA_903881585.1 uncultured Bacteroidota bacterium
AATAAAATATTTAATAGTCTTGATGATGTAGAAGATAATTTGGCTAATGCTTTAGCGGAGTACCATAAAAAACCAAACGCAGTAAAACAATTGGCAAACGGATATTCCTTTTTTAACAAAATTGATGGCGGTTAATTATAATACACCAACCCAATAACAGCCGCATCAAAAAGAGAAAGGGCAAAGCCACAAGCCCTGCCCTTTCATCATTCCTTAGATCAATTCCATTATTTGCTCACTACAAAATGGAAAGTCTCCGTTCCGGTCTCTGTTTGCACACGCAACAGATATGTTCCCGCAGCCACATCACTACCCAGATTTATGTCTGCTCTTATTACGCCATTATCAGGTGTTGTCTTACCAGCATACACTATACGGCCCAGCATATCGCTCATTTCTATACCGATGTCTTTATTGCTGGTTGAATTTATCTTGCCGCTCAACGTAAAGCTGCCATTATTCGGGTTGGGGAACAACGTAAGCTCATTGCCGGCCGCAGCGACACTACCTACCGAAAGATAGCCCTGACCATAAATAATGATCGTGTTGCTTGCCCTTTGGTTAAGCGATGTATCACAGGGCGAGTTGCTGTTTATACTGCAGTAAATGGTATCGTTGTCATTGTACAGGTGCGTTGTAAACACAGCGTTCGTGGCGCCGCCTATCGGGGCATTGTTTATGTACCATTGATAGGTGGGTGAAGGGCCGCCGTAAGTAAGTGTACTGTAGAATGTGTACACCTGGCCCAGGTAAGAGCTTGTATCCGGCTGTGCGGTGGTAATGTCTATTACCGGCGCTACTTCCGGCCATACGTTCAGCGTCACATCTGCACTGATAACTGCCGGCGATGCACAAATATTGCTGGTCGTCATGATGCAGGTGATAAAATCTCCGTGTGTCGGGTTGTAGATATATCTGGGTCCTGAGCCCACATAAGCGCCAAATATCTCCCATACAAAACTTGGCGTACCGCCATTTGAATCCACTGCGGTAAGCGTATCAGGTGTATTGCTGCACAGATAGTCGTCGGACGGAGTATAATTGATGCTCAGGTACGACGGCACAGGTGTCTCCACAAGGAACGGCTTGGAGATCGAACAGCCCGAAACCAGAGTATACGAAATAACCACATTGCCATGTACTATGCCCCTTACCTCGCCGGTAGTTGCTATTGATAGCGCTATTGTGCCATCGCTGCTCGTCCATACACCGCCAACCGTAACATCGGATAATACAACCGTAGACCCAGGGCAGACACTATCTGCGCCAAGAATGGCGGCAGGTATTGAGTCTATGTATATCGGGGCCGTAACGAAGCAGGTAGTTGGCAATGTATATATGATATTAACCACGGTACCCGCCGTACCACCCGAAACAACCCCGGTAGATGAAACCGTTGCGCTGGCGCTGCTGCTGCTCCAGGTACCACCAGGCGTTATATCGCTCAGTGTTATAGCCGACCCCGAACATACGCTACCCATACCCGTAATAGGCGCCGGCAGCGGGTTGATGGTCATACTGTAACTAACTGCATTGCAAGAGAATGTGGCATAATAAACAGTAGCGGTGCCAACTCCCAAACCGGTAACTACACCTGTGGACGCACTCACAGAAACACTGCCCGATCCAGCCGTGGCGCTCCATGCGCCTCCGGGAGTACCATTTATCAGGGTAACGGCGCTGCCCATACACACTGTGTTAGGCCCGCTGATCGCCGTTGGCGGTGTATTCACCGTTACCACTGTGGTGATATAGCAGGTTGTAGGCAAGGTGTAAGAGATCGTTGCCATGCCCGGTGCCACGCCCGAAACAACACCGCTTCCGGCTACAACCGACGCGGTTGCGGGCAGGCTGCTGCTCCACGCGCCACCTGCGCTCGCATCACTGAGTGTTGTTGTAAGCCCTACGCACACATAGTCTGTACCGGTAATAGCCGCAGGTAATGGGTTCACGGTCATAGGTGCGGTGACATAGCAACCGGTGCCAAGCATGTAAGTTATAGTTACCACCCCGGCAATGATCCCGTTTACAGTTCCTGTTCCTGATATGGTGGCTATGGTAGGATCGCTGCTGCTCCAGGCGCCGCCTGGAGTAGAATTGCTCAATACAACCGAAGAACCCGCACAAACCGAAGTAGCGCCCGAAATAGCCAGCGGCAACGGATTTACGGTCATGTCCATCGTTGCGGTACAGCCGCCTATGGGCAGCGTATAAGTGATAGTAGTGGTACCGGCGAGAAACCCGGTTACAATGCCAGACGATGACCCGATATCCGCAGTCAATGGCGCGCTGCTGGCCCATGTGCCGCCAATAGCAGGATCGGTCAGCGTTGTGTTAGACCCCACGCAAACAGTAGTGCTGCCCACGATAGCCAGCGGTGACGGGTTAACTGTGACAACGATCGTTGCAATACAGCCGGTAGGCAGCATGTACGTAATTGTTGCCATGCCGGGTGAAACACCGTTTACTATACCCGTCGCTGCACCTACCGTAGCTATTGGCGGCGCACTGCTGCTCCATCCGCCGCCCGGTGTGGCATCACTTAAGTTTATGAGCAGGCCCGCACAGCCACTGGCCAGACCGCTGATCGCAGCTGGCAATGGATCTACAGTAACTGTGGTTGTAGCATAGCAGCCATCTGGCAGCATATAAGTGATTATGCTGTTACCCGCAGTCACACCGCCCATAAAGCCGCTTACTGCGCCAATAGTAGTGTTGGCATTGCTCGTGCTCCATGCGCCACTTGCGGTGCCGTCTGTAAGTGTTGTAGTTGACCCTTCACAGATTTCAAAGAGTCCGCTTATAGCCACCGGCGACTGGTTGACAGTAACAATAACCGAAGACGTGCAATTTGCCGGAGTGGTATATACGATCGTGGAAGTGCCCGGTATTATTCCCGAAACTATGCCTGATGAAGACCCGATAGTTGCAATTGCAGGAGACCCTGATGACCATGTACCACCCGGTACTGCATCAGCAAGGTTGGTGGTAAGCCCTGCGCATACCGAAGCAGTTCCTGTAATACCGGCAACCGGATTAACCGTAACCACCACGCTCACCGGCGTGCAGTTAGTGCTTGTATAAACTATGGTAGATGTACCACCGCTAATTCCGGTGACCAACCCGGTAACAGGGTCTATTGTGGCAACTGCACCTATACTGCTGCTCCATGCTCCACCGCCAACAAGATTACTAAGAGAAGTGGTACTGCCCTGGCATACCACCGGGTTGCCCAGTATAGCTGATGGCGCCGGATTAACGGTCGCTACTACAGAAACAAAACAATTGCCCGGCATAGTGTAGGTAACATTTGCCGTACCGGCCGCTAGGCCGTTCAGCACCCCGGTACCAGCCCCTATAGAAGCTATACCTGTAAGGTCCGCGCTCCACGCACCTCCGGCAACTGCATCGGTTAATATTGTGGACAGACCCACACAAACATTTGGCGTACCCAAAATAGCTGTAGGCGATGTATTAACGGTAACAACAGCGGTAATGCTGCAAAGGCCGCTGGTAGTATAAGTAATGATCGATGTTCCACCCGAAACTCCATGAACAATACCGGTAGCCCCAATTGTTGCCACAGCGGTTGTACCTGAAAGCCACGTACCACCACCAACCGCGTCACTAAGTGTTGTATTTGCACCCGAACAAACAGTAAGTGTGCCCAGAATGGCGCCAGGCGATGCAACCACAGTTACAACCGCTATAGCTGAACAACCGCCGGCAGTATAGGTGAAAGGCATCGTACCTGCGCCGGTACCAGTCACTACACCGGTGGGGCTCACCGTCGCTACCCCAATTCCACCGCCAGACCAAACCCCACCGAGAGTAACGTCCGTGAGCATGCAAAGGGCACCTGTACAAATCGTGCTGGCACCGGTAATCGGTGCTGTAGAGCAATTCAAAGTAACCGTGTAGTTGTCAAAATAAGAGTAGTTATCAAAAGACAAATTGATCAGGAAATTAACGGTCTACGCTTCATGATTACTGAAAAAACCAAAAGAAGTCATAGGAGTACCGGTATAGGTTGCATCTACTGCTGTACCGCCTAAAGGCAGAACACCCACCGCTGGATCGGCAAAAGCCGCGGCCCCATCGTCTCTTACATAAAGGTTCCAGGTATTAGTAGTTGGATCGTACGTTACAGATACACTAGCATAGCGCGTGGCGGTAGCCAATGCAACCGACGAGGAAATAATAGTAGTTACTGCACCTTGCAAGCCTCCAGTGTACCGGATCAGCTCTATTCTTGTAGGTGCCCCGGGATTGAAAGCTACAGCATAGCCATTACCCACCGTACGAACCGTTGCACTGGTACCGGCAAGCACCACAACCGCGTTGTCCTGCGTATTTGCAAAACCCGATGCGGCAACACCTGTCGCCATATTAAAAGTCCATGTTATAGAACTGGAATTGGCAGAAAGCGTAGTATTAAACGGAGCCAGGTACCCGGCCAGCGGTGCAGTGGTCTGTGACCAGGAATTAGTGGTGGAGGTGCCAAATAAAGGCGCTGCAGCCGGGCCAGCAACCCATTCTGCCAGCTGGTTATTGGTAAAAGCAGTGGAAAAAGTAGCAATATCCGTGCCGCCTAGCTGCACTCCCGACCGGGTTGCACTCCCGAGCGCATTTGTAAAAGTCAGAGCAGGAGCACCTCCCGGAACAACTGTGGTCCCACCGGCTCCGGGGAAGGCATTAGTATAAACAACGGTTTGGGCCTTCGCCCCGGCAATAACACATACAGTTGCAAAGAGTACTGCAAATGACCTGCAAAAATTATTTTTCCATGATTTACTTCGTACAAATCCGATCATATTGTCCAATTTAGCTGTGTTCAGGGGTATAAAAATATAGCGTGTGGTTAGTTAGTTTTCATTTTTCCACATCTGAATAGTTCACATGCAGCTTTTAAGTCATAAATGTACGTCAAAATATGCATAAAAAAATGAGCGGGAATTATTATAACCAACGGTTAATAAAAGTATAAAAGCCCGCCACACCTATCATGTATGCAAAATCATACTACAATAATGGTGCCATTTTGGGGATTGTGAATAAAGATATTCAGGTAATGCTCTTAAACACGGTGTACCGTAGCAGCATTTCCAGTGCCAGGCATATCACGGCTATCATCGCCAGGGGGAAAAACAATTCGGCATAGTGCTTGTAAGAAGTGACGTCTATCTTAGTCTTTTCCATCTTATCTATATCCTCATATATCGCACCAAAAGACTGGTTATTGGTGGCGCGGAAGTATTTGCCGCCTGTTTCAACGGCTATCTTTTTCAGCAGCGGCTCGTCTATTTCCACCGGCACCATCTGCTTTTGCACACCCATGGGCGTTTGCACGGGCATCGGGGCCTGCCCTATCGTGCCTATACCTATGGTATATACCCGCACCTTATAAGACTTCGCTATTTCCAGTGCAGTGGTGGGGTCTATAAGCCCCATATTGTTTACACCATCTGTTGTGAGGATGATCACTTTGCTCTTGCCCTTCGAAAACCGGAGCCGGTCCACCGCAGTCGCCAGTCCCATGCCTATAGATGTTCCATCTATGATCATGCCGTTCTTTACCTGTGCTATCTGTTCCTTTAGCACATTATGGTCTATCGTTATAGGGCACATGGTAAAGCTCTCGCCCGAAAAAATAACCAGCCCTATCCTGTCCGTAGGCCGCTGGTCCACAAATTTAAGGGCCAGCGCCTTTGCGGCTTCAATACGGTTGGGCTTAAAATCCTCGGCCACCATACTGCCCGATACGTCCATTGCCAGCATAATGTCTATACCCTCGCTATCTACATTCTCTGTGGTATTAGATGATTGCGGCCTCGCCAGCGCTATGCTTAATGCCGCCAGGGTAATAATGCGCAGCACAAACAGCACCGGGCGAAACGCAGCCTTGCCCCCTGCCTGCGCAGCATCCAGCCCAGACAGTGTGGTTAGCCGCAACGCAGGGTTATCCCGCTTCTTGGTGCGTACCTGCCACCATATCATAAAGGGGATCAGCAGCAGCAGGCCAAAGAAAACAGGATGCGCAAATGTCAGATGTTTCCAGTCAAGGAATGTGCTCATATTGTTTTTTCTGTTGGGAGGTCAATAATTACCGGTCTCGAATTGCTTACAAATTCTTTCGCCTTTTCCATGGCGCCTGTATGCTCCATTGGCGATGGCTGCGCCTTGGCAAACTTCGCCAGGTCGGCTGTTGTTAATATTACCGACAGTACGCCCTGGTATGGCTGCAGATCCTTCAGCATTTGCGCCTTGTACAGCAGTTCGTCCGTCGTCAGCTCCATGGCAGGTGTATGGAACCGCTCTTCAATATAGTTGCGCACAATATCCGTCAGCTCCACATAGTATTGTTTTACCTGGTTCTTCTGCCACAGTTGGCGCGTATCCAGGTCGGCAAGCAACCTCAGGGTTTTATCCTGCAGGCTTTCCACCGGCCCCTGTGGCACCGGCACTGGCGGCTTTTCCCGCCTCAGGTAGCGGATGATCACAAATAGCAATACCAGCAGCAGTAACCCGCCACCCACTATATACCCGATATAATCGCGCCAGTTGCTCTTTACATACACTATACCCTTTATCCCCTTAAAACCTTTGGTGGTATCTACCGCTATCGTCTGCACCAGCAGGTTAAAGGAATCCGTCTGCACCGTATATGCCGTTCCACTGTTAGGTATTATAGAAAACGCAAACGACGGCACCTTGAACATCCCCGAATCAAAACCCGTGATCACCAGCCGCTGCTTATAAGTCACAAAGCCCCCCTGGTTCAGGGTATCTATTTTCCCCCGCTCCACTATTTCCAGGCTATTGAACGAGTCCGGTATCACCGCCCACTGCACCCGCCCCACAGAAGGATTATTCTGCACCTCAATAAACAGCCGCGCCTGGTCGCCCACAGTTATCCGTGTAGCATCCATGCGTGCCCCCGCCTTCGCATCACCCTGCGCAAAGGAAGCCGTAGAAACTCCAAAAATTAAAATCCAAAGTCCAAAAAGGGCTTTTTTCATACTATTCAAAACCGTTTATAACCTTCAACAAATTAGAAATTGCAAAAATTGAAACCCAAGTTCCAATCAACTCATTTCACTTCAATCCAAATTCCAAATTCCAAACCACGAATTCCAATCAAAAGACTTATCTTCCTTTGAAGTAGCCCTGCAGCACCTTCACATAATCCTCATCCGTGCGCACATGCAGTAAAGATGCACCGCTCTTTCTGAACGATTGTACACAATATTTCTGCTGCTCCTCATACGCCTTGGCATACTGGGTCCTCACCGCTTTATTGTCCGTATCCAGCCAGAAGGTTTTACCGCTTTCCGCGTCCATCACCTGCACCAGCCCGGCTTGCGGCATCTCCTTATCATACCTGTCATACACATGTATGCCTATCAGGTCGTGCTTCCGCGCAGCCAGCTGCAGCGCCTGCTCATACGGCTGGCTCACAAAGTCGCTCAGCAAAAAAGTTATCGTACGCTTCTTCAGCACATTGTTCAGGAACTCCAGCGGCACCTTTACATTCGTTGTTTCCTTGCTCCCGCTGTCCGGCTGTGCCGCATTAGGTTCCAGCGCTATCAGCTCACGTATTATGTGCAGTATGTGGCCCTTGCCCTTCTTGGGCGGTATATACTTCTCTATCTTATCACTGAAAAATATCACCCCCACCTTATCATTATTGGTTGTGGCCGAGAAGCAAAGCACCGCGCCCAATTCAGTTATAAGGTCGCGCTTCAGTTGCTTCTGTGTGCCAAACAGCGAACTGCCGCTAATATCCACCAGCAGCATCACTATCAGCTCCCGCTCTTCCTCAAACACCTTTACGAACGTGTTTGAAAAACGCGCCGTCACATTCCAGTCTATGAACTTCACATCATCGCCCGGCGCATACTCCCGCACCTCGCTGAACGACATGCCCCGTCCCTTGAAAGTAGAATGATACTCCCCTGCGAAGATGTGATTGCTCAGCCCCTTCGTCTTTATTTCTATCCGCCTTACCTTTTTTAGTATCTCAGCAGTTGTCATTGTTTAAAAATAAGGGTACAATTTTCAAATTTTCAAATCTGCACACTTTCAAATTAGTTCTCACAAATGTAACCTATGCAGCGGTTATAACACAAGCCCCAAATACTTAAAATTTTCTGAAAATCCGGAAAAACTTACGAATGTCACCCTGAGTCCCGCCAAAGGGTCCCGAAAATAGGCACTTAGCTGAAAAAAGTTATGGTCCAGGCTGAAGTGCTACTATTTTGCTTCAGTGGCGTTGGCACCCGTCAAGTTCGGATTTCTATTGAGTTTTTCCATCGCGAAGGACACGTAACACACTCCCCTCTTTTCTTCAAAGAGGGGTGGCCTTCAGGCCGGGGTGATAAAAACAGAAACAAAGAAAGAAATGTGCCGAATTTGGCCTAATAAATATCCAACTATTCACCACACTTATGCCCCGTAGGCGGCTACCGCTTTGTAGCTTAGTAAACACCCACCCAATCACACAGCGCCCCGTAGCGGGCTCAACCTACTCACAATGAAATTCACATAAACAAATAAGACTACTGCTTTACGACCTTATAAACCTTAGTATCATTTATCTTAACAAAGTAAATTCCGCTCGGTAGCTGATTCAAGCTTATAACCACTTCTTTGGTACTATATGCACCAGAAAAAACATCTTGCCCAAGCAAATTGCTGATAACAACGCTATTAATAATTTCTGATGCGGTTATAGTAATGCTATTTTGAGCTGGGTTTGGATACAAAGTAATATCCTGTAACGGTTCTTGTAAGTTGTTTGTTCCGGTTGAACACAGCCCTGTTTGAAGAACGATAACGGGCAATTTTGCAATTGCCGAACCACAACTGTTAGTTACAGTATATAGTACAGTATCTGCTCCGGGATGGATCCCTGTTACTAAGCCTGCAGAAGATACCGAAGCTGCACCTGTTGCAGTGGTCCATAAGCCACCTGCAGTTACATCTGTCACGGTTATAAATTCAGTCATGCAAACAGTATCTGATCCCGTTATTATACCTGCAACCGGCAATGGGTCAACTGATATTATTTTATTAGTGGTTGCCATACCGCAGCCATTTGTTACTGTATAGACGATAGTATCCGCGCCTGCCGTCACACCGGTTACCACACCTCCCAATATTGTTGCATTGGCATTACTTGCGCTCCACGCACCGCCTGTTACCGTTTCGCTCAGTGAAATAGTATCGCTGATACATACAAATGACGAACCAGCTATGCTGCCAGCAGCAGGCAATGGATCAACCGTAATAATTTGCGTAGCTGTTGCTGTGCCGCAGCTATTAGTAACAGTATAGATCATAGTATCAATCCCCTCAGCCGCCCCATGAACAACGCCGACGCTTGATATAAAAGCATTTCCATTCGCTGCGCTCCACGAACCGACTGCAGTACCATCCGTTAAGGTAATTGATGCACCAATACACACACTTGAAGAACCGCTGATTGTTCCGGCAACCGGCAGCGCGCTGACAGTAATAACTTTAGAAGCAATGGCTATGCCGCAAGTATTAGTAAACGTATAAATTGCCGTATCAGTTCCTGCAGCAAGTCCTGTTATTATACCGGTGCTGCCTATAGTTGCGATCACGGCATCAGATGATGACCATGTTCCACCTGCCACTGTATTACTTAATGTAATTTCATTTCCCACGCATACAGTTGAGGAACCACTAATAATACCTGCATCAGGTAATGGATTAACCGCAACGGTCTTGGTTGCTGTTGCCATACCGCAGGAGTTAGTTACAGAATACTTTAAGGTATCTGTCCCATTTGCTAAACCATAAACAACACCGGCACTTGTTATATCGGCGCTTGTATTGGTAGCAGTCCACGAGCCGCCTGTAGCAGCATCGGACAAACTGATATTGCTGCCAATACATACTGATGATATGCCGGTAATACTGCCTGCATCCGGCATCGGATTAATTGCGATTATCCATGTAGCGATAGCAGTACCACATGAGTTTGCAGTTGTGTACCTCACCGTATCTATGCCGGATGTTACTCCCATAACGGCACCAGTCGTACCAACTGTTGCATTAACATTGGTCACAGACCACGTGCCGCCTGTCGCGGCATCCGTTAAGAAAATATTACTTCCGGCACATACCGAATTGCTGCCTGTTATTATGCCTGCATTGGGCAATGCATTAACGGTTATCGTGCTGGTGGTGCTTGCCGTACCACAGGCATTGGTAACTATGTATTTAATAGTATCCGTACCCGGAGTTAAACCATAAACGATACCTGCGGATGTTATAGCGGCTGATGCATTGTAGCTCGCCCATATTCCGCCGGATGATGCGTCCGTTAACATTACCGTGGCTCCTGCGCATACACTTGATGCGCCCGTTATCGCGCCCGCTGATGGCAAGGGGTTAACTATAATAAACTTATTGGTTGTAGCAGAACCGCACGCATTGCCCACCGAATATATAATATTATCGATCCCTGCTGATACGCCCGTTATTGCGCCGCCATAGGTTAAACTTACGTCGCCATTGCTTGCAGACCATCCGCCACCTGCTATGCTATCCGTTAATACAATAGTCTCGCCAACACATATCGAAGAAGGGCCGTTAATTGCGCCCACAACCGGTGTTGTTAAGATATTTATTGTTTCACTGGTGCTTGCAAAACCACAGGTACTTGTGATGGTATATACTACTGTATCTATACCAACAGTCACGCCGGTTACAACGCCGGATGAAATGGTGGCCCTGCCGTTTGTCATGCTCCATGTGCCAGTGCCGGAGCTCCCTGCGTCACTTAATGTTATACTGCCAGTAATACAGACAGCTGTGGCTCCCAGAATTACACCTGCGCCTGGAGATGAATTAACAGTCACAGTCTTTGTAGCCGATGCAGTGCCGCAGATATTGCTTACGGAATAAACAATAGTATCAGCGCCAGGGGTTATCCCCGTAGTTACACCGCCTGTTACCGAAGCTCTGCCGTTGGTTGCGCTCCACGCACCACCTGGTGTACCATCGGTGAGGATAATATTAGCGCCTGTACAAACCGAGGATGTCCCGGATACAGTACCCGCCGCCGGCAAGGAAAGAACTGAAATCTCATAAGTTGCATAAGAAGTGCCGCAAGTATTAGATAAACCATAAGAAATGGTTGCGGTGCCCGACGAGCCGCCTGTTACAATACCAGTAGCCCCAACAGCCGCAACGGAGGAGGAGGACGACGACCAGGTACCGCCAATAGCTGCATCTGTAAGGCTAATGGCTGCAGTTGAACAAACAAATAAAGGCCCGCTGATAGTACCCGTATTTGGTAACGGATTAATAGTAACCGTTTTGGTAGCCGTTGCCGTTGCGCAGCTATTAGTAAAAATATACTTGACAGTATCAATTCCTGCGGTTAATCCGTAAACACTGCCGGCACTCGAAACAAGTGCATTCCCATTAGTGGCTGTCCATGTTCCTCCGGTAATGGCGTCTGTCAGAATAATTGTGCTGCCTGCGCATACATTTGTTGAACCGGTAATAGTCCCTGCATTGGGCAAAGGATCAACAGCAATAACTTCAAAGGTTGATGCTGAACAACTGCCATTTGAAACCAGATAGTTTATGGTATCATTACCAGGAGAAACCCCTGTAACTATTCCCGCACTTCCTACGGTGGCAATTCCTGGATTAATGCTGCTCCACGTACCTGTAACTGGATTGCTTAATGTTATTATGCTGCCCATACATACGCTTGTAAGGCCGCTGATTGTCCCGGTATAAGGCAGTGGATTAACTGTTACCGGAGACGATACTGTTGTTATTGAATATTCATGATTCCAGTTAACCGGATTTCCCGTACTATCGTCTCCGCTAATAACATAAATTTTATTATTTACGGTAGCTGAGGTCATCGCCACACGGCGATTTATCATATTCAATTTACCTGCCCATACACCGGCAGTTGTGTCGAAATTATTATTATTCGCGTAACTGGGGCCCGAATAAATACCAACTGCCCCTCCTAAATAATAAATTTCATTATTGAAAACAGTTGCAGCTCCGGCAAATCTTGTATAAGGCATTGGTACACCAGTTGACCATGCATCGGTAACGGGATCATAAATTTCATTGGTTGAATAAAAAACGGTATTGGAGTTATTTTTACCTCCCAAAAAATGCAATTTACCATCGATTGTCACAACTGGAGAACCCACACCACCACCCCGAAAGCCCCCGCCCGGAAGATGCCCCAATGGGGTATGAGTGGGGCATAAACGGGACATGCCATAATACATAAACAACTAAAAACAAACAACTTGCAATTCACAAATACCCCATATCATCTCATTTTTTATTTATCAGTAATTGGGGCATCGCCAAAAAGGAGGCACGAACAAGCGTATGAAAATGGCCGCTTGCACTTGGCGGTCTTAAAAACGAAATGAGAGAATTAGCGGGCTTTGCGACTTTGCGAGGAACTTTTTTGTGAGACGCCTTATCAGGCACAATTTTTATCACACAATTCCCAAAAAAGCGAAACTCTTAAAACCGGGAATTATGCTAAAACCAGTACCCAGGAGGAAAGATCAAAACATCGTAACGCAACGTATCATCCTTGTTTTATCAATCATAATAATTATGGGCTTGTTTGTATTCAGCAGCAACGGCGCCAGCCACAGGCAGGCATACTATTCAAAAACAACCGCCAACAAATAAACTGCGGTCACCAGCCCCACAATCGCTTTACCAAACAAAAAAATTTCCGGGGAAACCCGGAAATTCAGTTAATTATTTTTTATCTACTGTCCGACTTGGAAAATTTTTTGATCCTTGTAAATCTGCATATCCCGCAAATCCTGTCATCCAAAAATCCTGATCAGACTTTTTTCACTTTTATAGCATTCAACCCCTTAGGCCCCATCTCTGTCTCAAATGTCACTCTGTCTCTTTCCTTTATCGGCTCAGATACCTGGTTGATGTGCACGAACACGCTCTCCTGGCTCTTCAGGTCATTTATAAATCCATATCCTTTGGCATCATTAAAAAACGTTACCACACCGGTGCGCAGAATGTCTGCCGGGTCTATCGGGCGTTGTTTTGCGGCACCTATCTGTATGTCTTCCAGGTTTATTTCTTTTTTCCTGGTCGGATCTGGCGGCGAGTCTGAAAGGTTACCATTCTCATCCACATAAGCCAGCATAGAGTCCAGGCTTTTGCCCTTGTTATTGTTGGCTTTGCGTTCTTCTTTCTTATGCGCTTTTTCCTGCTTGTTTTTGGCTTTCGCCTTTTCTTTGTCCTTTTTGCCTTGTGTTTCTTGCCACATATTTTTCTATCAATATTTTTTGGTTAGTCTAAAGGTCGGCTTTTTTCCATCAATTGCCTATTTTAAATAAAAACTATTCCATTAAATTTAGATTACCGATTAAATGGTACTTTTGAAAAAAATATTATATCATGAAAAAACACGCACTATTAATACCGGTTGCCTGTGCCGCACTCCTCTCTGCATCCTGCGGCAGCAGCGACACCACCAAAGACAAAGCCGTCACCCAGGATTCAGTAATTGCACTCAAGCCGGTGGCCATTTCCACCGTTACCCCCTCCCCCGATTTTCCCGGTGCGGCGCTCAGCATTGCATCGGTAAAAGCAGAGAAAGTGGGCAAGGATTCGGCAAAGGTTTCCTTCGCTTTTGATGTGAAGAACTACGAACTGAAAATGCAGACCAGCGACAACGGCACCAAAATGTGCAACAACTCAGACAAGGGCCAGCACATCCACTTCATACTGGACAATGGCGCTTACAAAGCTCTCTATGAGCCCAAGAATGAAGTAACACTCCCTAATGATGGCAAGGACCACTACCTTATGGCGTTCCTTTCCCGCTCCTACCATGAGTCTATAAAGACCAAGGGAGCAGCGGTAGTGTATCACTTTAAAATAGACGAAAAGGGCAACCTCAAAAAGCTGGACGACCCCAAAACACCAATGCTGTTCTACAGCCGCCCCAAGGGAGACTATGTGGGCAAGGACGTGACCAATGTGCTGCTCGACTTCTATGTATGGAACTGCAGCCTGGCTGCTGATGGCTACAAAGTAAAAGCAGAGATCAGCAACGAAACCGTACCAGCCCAGCAGCTCACCACCACTATCGACAAATGGGAACCACACTTCATCCAGAACCTTGGCTTTGGTAAATGTAAAGTATCTCTCACACTCATGGACAAAGACGGCAAAGCTGCAGATGGCCCAATGACAACCGCATCAAGAGCGTTTAATCTTGCGGCGGGAGAAGTAAGCTCAGCAGCACCTAAGGCAGACACCACTATAAAATAAAAACCTTTAAAAAGCAAAAACCATCCCGAGTACCGGGATGGTTTTTGCTCAAATAGCGTATGAAAATCTGGAAAACAATATCGAACTGGAATAATATCCCTAAGGAAAACCTGTATAAATCTATCCTGTTTATACTGCTGGCGGTTATCTGCCTGGCAATCGCTGTAGCAGTACTGCTGTGGAGTTAGCTCGGCGTTACTCTTTATCCTCTTTTTCCTTCACAGGAGCTTGCTCCGGCGCTTCCGAACCATCCCCATCTCTGCCCACAAACTTCCTTCTTCCATGATCTGGTGAAGCCCCGATATTCAGCCGGCCCACAACGTAAAAGATTGGCCCGCTCCAGCCATTACGTGTACCCGCTCCCGACTGCCAGTCAACACCAAAACCTTCATTAGATGCGATCTTGGAATTGCTGCCACCGTAGGCGTTTTGCAAAAAATTGATTGAGCCGCCCACCTCATTATGCCAGGTGTTGTTTGCCCATCCGTCAGTTGCGAAGAAGGGCATAACAAACAACCGGCCCCAGATGTCGCGTATCGTTCTTCTTGATGCTCTCGCAGTCATCTCGGCTTTGTCTTCTTTGTCAAGGTCTGCAACACTGCGGTATATAGCACGTACAAAGATCGGGGTGCTGATGCTGAAGCGGGCGTCCATTACGCGCTGGGTAATGTCGCCGCCCAATTTACCTGCCAGGTCATTTGCACCATACACATTGTTCTGTGTGCTGTATGCGGCAAACGGCCCGTTCTGGAAATCACCAAATGGCTGTGCATAGCCGCGCTGTACCGTACCGGTAAGGGCTACAGTGAGCCAGCGGGTATAATACATGTTGTAATCCGCTTTAAAGCCATAGGTGATGAACTTATCAAAATCAAGCAGGGAAGCGCTGTTGTAGTTGCCCAACGATTGATCGGACATTTCCTTACGCATGGTATCGTAATAGGTAATAAAGCTCTTGCTGAAGAACAGGCCCAGGTAGAGTTCCCGGTCTACAGCGCCGAGGAAATCTCTCTTTGCAGTGCGGGCTTCATCCCAGTTGATAAAATTAGTGACTGTATGGAACGCATGGCCCACACTTAGCGTCACCGTTGGCTGGTTGGCCTGTGTAAAAAACTTATTGAGATCTGAGTTAAAATCATTGATACCTAAGCTGATGATAACCGCCTTTGAGTGGGCCGAATGAGCTCCGTTGCCGTCTATAAAATGATTCTCGGTGCTGTCATAGAACAGGCCTACAGAAACACTCGCATAGTTGCTGCCAAATGCGAAGGAGCACTTGCTGTTCAGCGTAGTATAGAGGTCGTTATTGGCGTGGTCTGTGATGCCCTGGCTGATGCCCGAAAAAGGGTTGGAAAATAAACACAATGCAATCGCGTAAAATATTTTCTTCATATGTTTGTTTATCCTATCTATAAATTATACAGCAATGATAATACCTGTTTGCTGTATTGCAAAATAATTTGATGCTTATTTGCACAATAACTTCAAAATATCAAACGAATTTACCAAAGCAACAATAACTACATAGCCGCCAAACTCTCCTCCAGCGTTTTCACCTTATCCTGCGCATCAGCCATCTTCTTGCGTTCGTTGGCTATCACTTCTGGCTTTGCATTGGCTACAAACTTCTCATTGTCCAACTTCTTAGATACACTGGCAATAAAACCTTTGAAATAGTCGAGGTCCTTTTGCATCTGCTCCTTTTGTGCGCCAGTATCTATCGTTGCAGCAGCGGCTTCTATGTACAGTTTATCTGTCAGCACCACAATGGCTATCATACCCGTTGTTGACTGCGCCCCGCCTTTGCCGATAAACCCTATATGCTCGGCATTTACCTGGCGGCGCAGTATATCCTGCACACCTTCGTAGAACGAATGGTGGCTGGTATCGATCCAAAGCTTTATGGTATCCTTTGGTTTCAGTTGGTTCTTTACCCGGGTATCTCTTACAGCAGTTATAAGTTCCTGGAGCTTGGTTCCATAAACCAGTGTTTCGGCACCCGGTGTATTTTGTATTGGCAATTGCTTTATGATCAGGTCGTCGCCTACCTCACGATGTTTTATGAGGTGGTATATTTCTTCTGTAACAAACGGCATGTATGGATGCAGCAGTTGCAGCAGTTGCTCATAAATGCTTACCGTACGGTCATACACATGTTTTGATACGGGCTGCTCCATGCCGGGCTTCACCCACTCCAGGTACCACGAGCAGAAATCATTCCAGATCAGCGAGTAAATAGTTTTCAGTCCTTCGCTAAGCCTGAAGTCTTTTATCATCTCTGCCAGTTCCTGTGATACATGTGCCAGCCTTGCTTCCATCCAGTCCAGCGCAAACTTCACCTGACTGTCTTCAAGTCCATCCACTGTTCGGGTCTCCCAGCTTTTCACCAGCTTCATGGCATTCCACATCTTGTTGATGAAGTTGCGGCCCTGCTCCAGTTGACTTTCATCAAACAGCAGGTCATTACCCGCCGGCGATGAGATCATTACGCTGAAACGAACTGCGTCTGCACCACTGTCTTCTATCATTTGTAGCAGGTCTGGCGAGTTGCCCAGCGACTTGCTCATCTTTCTCCCCTGCTTGTCGCGTACTATCCCGGTAAAATAAACCTTATCAAACGGCTTCTCCCCCATATACTCATAACCCGCCATTGCCATGCGCGCCACCCAGAAAAATATGATCTCGGGCGCAGTTACCAGCGTGCTGGTAGGGTAATAATATTTCAGGTCCTCATTGCCAGGGTTCTTGTTCCAGTCAAATACTTCCATTGGCCACAACCAGCTGCTGAACCAGGTGTCCAGCACATCTTCGTCCTGCCTAAGCTCGGGATGTTTAGCAGCCAGTTCGGGTTTTTTCTCTGCATATTCTTTATGGGCCTCTCCACTCGTCTTTGCCACATACAGGCCGCCCTCGCTGTCATACCATGCAGGTATCCGCTGCCCCCACCATAGTTGCCGACTTATACACCAATCCTTTATTCCACCCATCCAGTGCCTGTAGGTATTCTTGAACTTGGCCGGGTGAAACTCTATTTCATCGCTCATCACCGCTTCCAGGGCTGGCTTGGCAAGCTCCTGCATATTGCACCACCACTGCATAGACAGGCGCGGCTCTATCACTTCATTGGTGCGCTCGCTATACCCTACCTGATTGCCGTAGTCTTCTTCTTTTACCAGGTTGCCCGCCGCTTTCAGGTCTTCCACTATTTTCTTACGGGTGGCAAACCGGTCCATACCCACATATAGCTGCGCCGCCTCACTCATGGTGCCATCATCATTCAGCGTATCTATTACCGGCAGGCCATGCTTCAGTCCCAGGTTATAGTCATTGATATCGTGTGCCGGGGTCACTTTCAGCGCACCTGTACCAAACTCCTTATCTATGTAATCGTCAAATATTATCGGGATCCTGCGGTTCAGCAGCGGCACAAAGCAGTACTTGCCTGCAAGGTGTGCATACCGCTCATCATCCGGGTGCACACACACAGCGGTATCGCCAAGTATGGTCTCCGGGCGCACGGTTGCCACTGTTATATACTCATCTCCGCCCGTGTCCAGCTTATAACGCACATAGTAGAGCTTCGAGTTTGTTGTTTTGTGCATTACTTCTTCATCACTAAGCGCAGTCTTTGCCTTAGGGTCCCAGTTTATCATCTTCACTCCACGATAAATAAGGCCTTTCTCATACAGGTCTGTGAACACGCGGATAACAGACGCATAATAAGCGTCATCCATTGTGAAATCCGTACGGTCCCAATCCAGCGCACAGCCCAGTTTTTCCAGCTGCTTAAGTATGATACCGCCATATTTCTCCTTCCATTCCCAGGCGTACTTCAGAAACTCTTCGCGCGGCATTGCTTTCTTATCAATACCTCTTTCACGCAGCATACCCACCACCTTGGCTTCAGTAGCTATAGATGCATGGTCTGTGCCGGGCACCCAGCAAGTATTATACCCCATCATTTTGGCGCGGCGTATCAATATATCCTGCACACTGTTATTGAGCGCATGGCCCATGTGCAGCACACCGGTCACATTCGGCGGTGGCATTACAATAGTATAGGGTGGCCGGTCATCCGGCTCGCTCTTAAAATATCCCGATTTCGCCCAATGGGCATACCATTTTAACTCGGCTTCTGTATGCTGAAAATTCTTTGCTAATTCCATAACGTATGCGGCAAATATAAGGCGAATGGGGGAAATGCAATTATAACTGCTACAGGGCCGGTCATAATTTCTGAAAGCGGGAGAACAGCGGATCTTTGTGGTCCATTTCTATATAATTATTGTCCCCGGTAATGGTAACGCTACGCCCCGGCAGATCGGAATTTCGCTTCACAGTATCTAATTTATCCAGCTCCACAGCGGTATATAAAAATCCATGTGCCATCCATGTTCGTTATGAGACACACAAAAAGCTTTTGGGTATAGCTTGTTGTGCCTGTTCCTGATGAGCATTCCAATGTCGTTGGAAAATTGGTCATTTAGCTCATAAGCCAGTTTGTACTCCGAAGTGTCAACCGGGGCGCTGGTGTAACCATTCCTCCTCACAAAGTCCTCTGCCAGCTTAACAGCCTGCCGCTGATCAAGCTTCCTTGATGAAAAAGAAAACATCAACCCAGAAATAAGCATAACAAGCAGCGTTGCGGAATAGGTTAACATTTTGGGTCCCATACTAATCAAATTAGCCAGTGTAATGATTATGCGATATTTTCATATCCAATCGTAAATTCAGCTACCATAATGCAATCAAGTCTTGCAAAAATATCCACAAAAACAATTTTAGGAGAGCAACCGCAAATAAAATTTTCTTAAAGTAGCAAATATGCTACCTTTACCCGGTTAAGTTTTTATGGGAGATTTTTTTAAGCAAAAGTCAGCATGAACTCCACAGAGGTTCTTCGTATTTTAAAGAAAGATGGGTGGTTTGAACATACGCAAAAGGGCAGCCATCTCCAGCTTAAACACCCAACTAAACCTGGCAAGGTAACAGTTCCTGTTCGTAAAGACTTACCTCCCGGCACTATAAATTCCATTTGGAAGCAGGCCGGGTTAAAATGAACTGAGCGAAATCTAAAAGAATAAAAGTTATGGAAAAAATATTGCTGATCATAGAGAAGTCTGGGAATGAGCTTTTTGGCCGGGTAAATTATGAAGATAACCTGCTGATAGATTCTGCAAGAACACTCAGTAGCCTTGAAAGAAAATTTAAAAAATTGCTACACGAATTTCACGATGTAGAGCGTAAGCAAATATCATTTGAACATTCTTATGACATTACCGCATTATTCGATAAATTCGGGTATCTGAACATTACCTCGATCGCAAAAAAAGCCGAGATAAATCCAGCCCTTTTACGTCAATACGCGTCCGGAGTAAAACATCCATCGCCAAAACAAGCTAAAAAGCTCGAAGACACAATACACCAGATCGGCAAAGAGCTGTCTGATGTTGCCGTATATTCAGAATAGAATAATAGTAACTCCCGCTATCTATACCAACCAAATATTAATTAGACAATGAATAGCCTGCATTACGCGCAGATAAAAAAGTGAACTAAAAAATGATAAATCGCCCCTCTTATATTCTGTTCATTTTGCTTGCTGTTGCAGGCATGAACCCATGTTATGCCCAACCAGCTGCAAGCTCCACCTACGAATTCAAACCCGGCAGTAAAGCCATCTTCGCCGATGATTTCAGCCAGGATGCTATTGGGGCATTCCCGTCCAAATGGCATATCTCCGGCTGTACAAAAAAGAATGTGCCCGGCTACCCCGAAAACAAACAGTTTTGCACCGTGCAGCGGGATAGTAACGATCACGCAATGGTCGTAGAGACCAGCCCAAAAATGGTTGACCCGAATATGGCCGAAAGCGTTTATCTGCCTGATAATTTTGCCATTGATTTCGATTTCACTTTTGATACGCTTGGCCGGTGTATGGAGCTATTCTTTTACACCAATGAAAGTAAAGATTCCTGTGATAAAATGGTACTGCACCTGCATTATTTGGGTACGCTATCCATCGTGGGAGAAAATGAACAGAACGTGCTTACAGTTAAATACCCCGGGTTCAACAGCGCAGTTTGGCACCACATAGCATTTGCCTTCAGGCAACGGGCTGTTGATATTTACCTCGACAAATACCGTGCTGCCTCAATACCAGACTGCAAATTTGTGCCATTCCGCATCGCGTTGGGCAGCATACCGCCGGTAAGGTTTAAACACTTCAGGGTAACAACAGAAAATGGGGTAGCTTATAGCAGTGAAGCCATTGCGAGCGCCAATACCAGGGACAAAAACAGAAATAAAACCAGAGCCGGTGGCAATGGCACCACCAGCGGTGGCAACAGTACCGACAAGGATAAAGGTGCCGGCGTTGCCAAAGACGGTGGCACTACCGGCAGCGCAGCTAGCGGCAGTATTGCCAGCGCAGGCAACAGCAGTGGAAACAAAACTAATCCGGGCAACCCTGGCGGTGCCGGGAATGCCGGCGGCCTCGCTAAAACAGGTAATCCGGGAAATGCTACTGGCCCGGGAGGTTCAGGGACTGCAACAAATGGCGGTAATACCAGCAGCAGTGGTAACACGAACGCAGGCACAGCAGGCAATACTGGTATCGCAGGGAATACAGGTAACGCAATGAATGCGGGTAATACAGGTAATACTACTATTGGTAATACAGGAAATACGGGAAATACGGCCAATTCTGGTAATACCGGCGGTATAGCCAGCACAGGCACGGGCGTCAATAAGGGAAACAAAGGCACCAAATCTAAGACCTCTGTCTCCCAGATACTTACAGAACAAAAGTTCGTTACACACGATATCCTTTTTGACGTAGCCAAGTCGAGCATCACGGCCGAAAGTTTTTCTGTTGTAGAAGAACTTGCACAGTTACTGAAGTCAAACCCGGCTATAAAACTGGAGATAGGCGGTCATACGGATGATGCCGGTGATCCCAAGGTGAATATGAAGCTCTCTCAGGATCGTGCCGATGAGGTGAAAAAACAGCTAGTGGCAATCGGTATCGACCCCGGCAGGCTTACCGCGCAAGGCTTTGGATCGTCTAAGCCGTTGCAATCAAACGCTACCGCCGAAGGCAGGGCCGCTAATCGTAGGGTGGAATTTACTAAGCAGTAGATATGTAGCGCTACCGCCGCCCTATAAAAATTCATAATTTCATTTATGGAAAAAAAACTCCCCCTGCCACCATTTACTATGGAAACAGCGCTTGAAAAAGTGCGGTTGGCCGAAAACGCATGGAACACCAAAGATCCCGAAAAAGTGTGCATGGCCTATACAATCGACACGGAGTGGCGCAACCGCACTGAATTTATCAACGGGCGCGAAGAAGTGAAGGCATTCCTGAAACGCAAATGGGAGAAAGAACTTGACTATAGGCTAAAGAAAGAACTCTGGGGCTTCCGTGAGAACAGGATGGCCGTTAGGTTTGAATATGAATGGCACAATGCCGAAGGCCAATGGTTTCGCAGTTACGGCAACGAGCTATGGGAGTTTGATGAGAACGGCCTGATGAGAAAACGCTACGCCAGTATCAATGATGCTGAAATTGCCGAAAGCGATCGGAAATTGTTCTGAGTTTTCGGTAGATCTTCCCGTATATCCCGTCCGGTAATACTGCTCCCCGGTACTTTGACTTTCATAATATCTGTACAATATCGATTCCAGACCTCCCATAATAGTGCCGGCCCGAAGCTCTGTTGAGCT
>CAIRTW010000375.1 GCA_903881585.1 uncultured Bacteroidota bacterium
AATAAAATATTTAATAGTCTTGATGATGTAGAAGATAATTTGGCTAATGCTTTAGCGGAGTACCATAAAAAACCAAACGCAGTAAAACAATTGGCAAACGGATATTCCTTTTTTAACAAAATTGATGGCGGTTAATTATAAGCTAAGCGAGTACGTAGGAGAAGCAAACGCGGTAAAGAGCTATAAATTATGCAGGCAGGCAATTTATGAGATCGCAGCCATTTGCAAACAGCTGCATCCTGCGTTCGATTTTCACATACGCCCCAGCCTGCATTATGCCAGCTTTAAAAACGATAAGGATGACCTTTACCGGGAATTCCAGCTGCGACAGAAAAATGGGTTCCATGTTGACTGGCTTGAACCGGGAGACGTGCAGGATATGTTTGGTTTCACCACACCCGGCGCCATTCTATCTGCTGATGGCGGAGAAGTGGACGCCTACTTACTCACCCACGCGCTGCTAAAGAGCGTGAAGCGAAGAGGCCACCGTATCTTCAGTAATACCAATATACGTGATATTGCATACGGCAAGCACCAAGTAACACTGACTACAGATGCCGGGCTAGTTATTAAAGCGAAAAAGCTGATCATTGCAAGTGGTTACGAGAGCCTCAAATATGTGCCCGGGAAGATCGCGGAAATTCATACTACTTACGCACTTGTGTCAGAAGCGCTACCGGAGAAATACCTTTGGCACAAAAACAGCCTTGTTTGGGAAACAGCTCAACCGTATATGTATTTCAGGATCGTAAACAAAGACCGGATATTGCTTGGTGGCAAAGATGACAATTTCCATAACCAGCATATTCTTGACTCAACGATAAAATCCAAAACGGCCAGTTTACTGCATTCGTTTTCCCGGAAAATGAAAGACGTGCCGATCAAAGCGGATTTCAGCTGGGCCGGCGCCTTTGCCGTAACGAAGGACGGTCTTCCATATATCGGTTCGATACCTAAAAGGCCTAATACCTACTTTGCCCTGGGGTACGGCGGGAATGGCATCACGTTTAGCGCTATAGCTGCCGAAATAATAAGAGATGCGATCATGAACCGGAAAAATGATAACGCGCACCTGTTCGGATTTAACCGGTAAACAGGCTGGAACATTTTGATGGATTTAATGCAAACCACACGAACAAGGTGATACATACCCGCCAATGGCATCATTTTTACTACACATTGATAAACCTCAATTTCAACCTTATGAAAAAGACAATAACGAATTCGATCTCAAAATGTTTCCTGCTGTGTATGTGTTTAATGTCTGGTGTATATGCGTTCGCGCAGGATGCCAGCAATTCACAAACAAGCTCCACGGAAACCCACACCACAACTACTGCACCGGCTGATGCGCCCGGCTGGATGAACAACCCAACGGTTTGGGTAGTGGGTGGCGTAGTATTGCTTTTAATACTTGTGGTAGTACTTAGCGCCCGGGGTTCATCCAGCAGAAGTAAGGTTACACGTACAACAACTACGGAAGTAAAATCAGAATAGGTCGCTGCGCCATTTCCACAATTACTCTCTTTCAGTAACAAAGGGCAAGCTCCGCTTGCTCTTTCGCTATATGCATACCGTACGTAACAACCAAAAAAGTTCAGTAATTTTCGGGCTATAAATCTACATTTGGGCATTCCAATGCCTTAGCTATACCATTACAAGTTATTATGTCATACTGCAGCGCAATCGAAAACATGGCCGAAGAAAAGAAGGCCATTCACAAGCCATATCATGATCATCAGTATGGGTTCCCTATACATGATGACAACGAACTGTTTTGCCGGTTAGTCCTTGAGATTAACCAGGCAGGGCTAAGCTGGGAAACCATCTTAAAGAAGGAGGCTACTTTTAGAAAGGCGTACCACAACTTTGATGCCAAGAAAGTAGCTGCATATGCAGATGCCGATGTAGCGCGATTGCTAGCTGATGCAGGTATCATCCGGAACCGGTTGAAAGTAAATGCAGCGATTGAAAACGCGAAAACCATTCTGACATTGCAAAAGGAATACGGCTCATTCGCAAAATGGCTGGAACACCATCATCCGAAGACGAAGGATGAGTGGGTGAAGCTGTTCAAAAAAACATTCCGTTTTACCGGTGGGGAAATTGTAAACGAGTTCCTGATGAGTATCGGTATCTTGCCAGGTGCACATTCAGCGGATTGTGTGATCTACAAAAAAGTGATGAAGTCCAGGCCTATGTGGAACCTTTCTTAATTAGCTCAAAAATATTGCCCATGACCACAGAGTTATTTAATGAGGAATTTAAAGGAGTATCGGGAAAACTGAGATCGTACCTGTTGCGAATAACGGCGAGTGCACATGACGCCGAAGACATTGTACAGGACACCTACATACGTGCATCTGAGAAGTTGCATACGTTTCGCGGGGAGTCGTCCTTAAAAACATGGCTGTTTACCATCGCATCGAACCTGGCCAAAGACAATTTACGTGCACAGAAACGGTGGGTTGAAAATGTTACCGACATCTGCCGGCAGGAGGCAATGGGAAACCAGGCGTTCTTTCAGGAGGCTATGCACATCAGCGCTACATCTTTGCAAGGTGCATTTGAGATAAAGGAGCACATCACATTTTGTTTCACCTGCATTTCTAAATCGCTGCCACTGGAGCAGCAGCTATGCTTGTTTCTTAAAGAAGTTTATGAGTTTAAAGTGAATGAGATAGCTACGATCATCGATGTTTCTGAAGCGATGGTAAAGTATTACCTGCATACCGGGCGCGCTAAAATGACTGATGTTTTTGATAGCCGTTGTGCACTGATCAATAAGGAGGGGGTGTGCCATCAATGTTCAGAGCTTAATGGCATCTTTAACCCCAAGCAAAAGTTCCAGGAAGAGGTTGTGAAAATAGAAATGGCAAGGGAAGCGGAACGCGCAGACAAAGAACATTTGTTTGACCTGCGTATGAAAATTGTGCAGGAAATCGACCCCTTCGAGTCCGGTGCTGCTGAGCTACAGCTGCATCATTTAGACCACAATAGAAATGTTATGGAAAAATATGTGTCGAAAGTGATAGTTTAGCCTATCGTTTTGTTTTGCTGGTGCGTCAAAGTTATAACCGCAAAAACAAAGTACCGCGTCATGGCAACACAAAACATCAAAGCAAATACAGAAAGAAAGACATTCGGCAGGACAACTTCAGTAAGCACAGATATCCGGGCCGAGCGCGCGATAGTATGGAAACTTCTGACCGCCGCATCGGATTATCCGAGGTGGAATTCGACTATTATCTCTATTGACGGAAACATTGCGGAGGGAGAGAAAATCAAACTCAAATCGACACTTGCGCCGAAGCGGACATTTAAGCTAACGGTCAAAGAACTCAAAGACCAGCAACGGTTGCAATGGGGCGACAGCCAGGGCAACAGGCTTTATACCCTGACCAATTCCGGGAGTGGGACGGTTACTTTCACAATGACCGAAACAATCGGGGGACTAATATTCCCGCTGTATGCAAAGCATATTCCATCATTCGATCAATCGTTTGAACAATTTGCGGCAGACTTAAAGAAGGAAGCAGAGACCATTCAAAATTTCAATAAATAGCTTCACAATATTCAATCATCATCAAAGAAAAACAAACGTATGAAAATTGTAAAAGTCACCTACACGACAAAGGCAGACTATGCCGAACAGAATAAGACAAATATCAAAGCAGTAATGAACGACCTGCAGCAGATCAATAATCCCGGCATCAACTATAATGCCTGTGTAGGCCCGGACGATAAAACGTTTACCCACTACGCTTTTTTCACCTCAGACGTTGAGCAAAGGGTATTGTTTGATCTGCCATCTTTCAAACACTTCCAGGAACAGCTAAAGGCCAGTGGGCCGGAAGCGCCGCCTAAAAATGAATTGCTAACTTTGGTGGGATCATCGAAAAATATTTTTTAACCGACTTAATTACACGGGTATGAAAAACAAAATAGGCACAAAAGAAAAACCGATGCAATTGCTCACACCTCCCGGCACATCTGAATACACCATGCATGCAGATGAAAAGGACGGCAAAGAGATACTGGTATGCACTGTAGGCAAAACGGTGCTGCACTATGATATGCGCTGCCTCAACGACCTGCATACCATGCTGAAGAAATATGGGGACTGGATGGAGCTTGGCAGCGCTGATGAACAGAAACCTGCAAAGGACGGCACTGTTGAAGCATGGGGTCGGTCGGAAAGCAACCCTGTGGGCGGATGGTATGGCCTTAAAAAAGGATTGCGCGGCCGTTTTGGTATGTACGTCCCGCCGCTGATGGAAAAGCTGGGCCTTGCTGAGGTGACGCACGATGCAAAGGGAAATAAGATGCGGGCGATATAGGAGCCACTTAGTTGACCTTTCGTAATATCCAAACTTGATAAATAAGACAAAATAAAGGCCTCATACCGTACTGGCATAAGGCCTTTATTTTGTCACGGTTACAGAACAACGCCAGCCTATACCAGCACCCCATCTTCCTTTGCCTTGTATTGCTTCACTTGTTCCAGTGCATCAGGTACTACATCACTGGTTATTACTATAAAGCTGTCTTTCACGGCATTTTGGAAGGCATAATCTATGGCCTCGCTTTCTTTCTTTATCACAACAATTTTCTTGTTGGCATCTACATTGTGTATGCCTTGCGTCATCAGGTCTATGATCTCCTGTTCGGTCCTGCCGCGCAGGTTTTTGTCCTGGCGAATGATGATCTCATCAAATACTTTTGCTGCTGCCTCTCCAAGGGAAATAATGTCTTCATCGCGGCGGTCGCCAACGCCCGCTATGATGCCTACTTTTACCGAGGCGTCAACCGACTTGACAAACTTGCCAATAGCCATAATGCCGTGTGTGTTATGGGCATAGTCTATCATCACCGAGTAGTTGCGGAAATGGAACAAGTTCATGCGGCCGGGTGTAAGGGCGGGAGACGGCACAAACGTCTGAAGGCCCAGGCGTATATCTTCGATCTTAAAATCCTGGACATACACCGCCAGCACGCCAGCCAGTACATTGGCAATATTGAATTCCGCCATGCCCGAAAACGTAAGAGGGATGTTCGTCACCTTTTCCACACGTATTTTCCAGGTACCTTTTTGAATGGTGACATAGCCGTTTTCATAGATCGCAGCGATGCCTCCCTTGGCACAATGCCGCTTTATGCGTATACTGTCTTCCTTAAGCGAAAAATAGGCAACCTTGCATTCGAGATCTTTGTGCATCTCATACACCAGGTCGTCATCCGCATTCAATATAGCATATCCGCTTTTGAAAACTGTATTGGCGGCAACAGCTTTTACTTTTGCCAGCTTTTCTATGGTGTCTATACCGCCGAGGCCCATGTGGTCTTCGGCCACATTGGTCACTACTGCTACGTCGCAGTTGTGGAAACCCAAGCCTGCCCGCAGGATGCCGCCACGGGCGCATTCCAGCACCGCATAGTTCACCGTTGGGTCGCGCAGCACAAACTCTGCCGATACCGGGCCGGTACAATCGCCCTTCATCATCATCTGGTTCTGTATATACACACCATCGGTGGTAGTATAGCCCACCTTGTAGCCCATTTGTTTTACTATATGGGCTATAAGCCGTGTGGTAGTAGTTTTGCCATTAGTGCCTGATACCGCAATGATCGGTATGCGCGCAGATGAACCGGGAGGATAGAGCATGTCTATTACTGGCTCCGCTACATTTCGTGGTAGTCCCTCAGTCGGGTCCAGGTGCATGCGGAAGCCCGGGGCAGCATTGACTTCCAGCACAGCGCCGCCATTGTCGGTAATAGGTGTTGACAGATCAGATGCCATAATATCTATACCGCAGATATTAAGGCCAATGATACGGGCGATACGCTCACACATGAATACATTGGTAGGATGAACAAAGTCAGTTATGTCTGTAGCGGTACCACCGGTGCTGAGGTTTGCGGTAGGTTTCAGCCATAGCTCTTCCTTGTTTTTCAGCACAGTTTCCAGAGTGTATTCTTTCTTGGCAAGCATGTCCATGGTGAAGCCATCTACTTTTATGGCTGTGAGTACTTTCTCATGGCCATAGCCCCTGCGTGGGTCGCTGTTCACTATATCTATCAACTGTTGCACGGTATGCACGCCATCGCCGGTCACCGCTGCAGGTGTGCGCAATGCTGCTGCTACAAATTTGTAATTGATAACCAGCACCCGAAAATCGCGTCCAGTGATAAATTTCTCGCAGATCACAGATCGGCCATAGACCTTAGCCGCAGCGAGTCCGGCAACTGCGTCTTCCCATGTGCGTATATTGGTCGTAGCTCCCTTGCCGTGGTTGCCATTCACCGGCTTGGTCACTATCGGGTACCCTATCTTGTCTATTGCATTTTTAAGGTCCTCTTCGTCATATATAATGCGGCCGCGCGGCACAGGTATTTCAGATGCTTCCAACAAGTTTTTAGTCTCTTCTTTATCGCAGGCAATCTCCACCGCAATGCTGCTGGTAGTGCTGGCAATGGTAGCCTGCACCCTGCATTGATTGATCCCATAACCAAGTTGCACTAGTGAGTGACGATTTAGCCTGATATAAGGTATCTTTCTTTTGATTGCTTCATCCACTATAGATCCCGTACTTGGCCCAAGGCGCTCATTCTCGCGTATCTCGCGCAGCGTCTGAATGTCCGCCTCCAGATCATACGGCTCACCATTGGTCAGCGCCTGAGCCATGTTCACTGCTGCCTTAGCTGTATATACGCCAGCTTTGGCTTCCTGATAGGAAAATACGACATGGTAGACGCCAGGGTCTTTCGTTTCACGCGTGCGCCCAAAGCCGGTGTCCATACCTGCGAGTGTCTGCAGCTCCAGTGCGATATGCTCTATTACATGCCCCATCCATGTGCCTTCTTTTACCCGCTGAAAAAAGCCACCCGGTACCCCCTCCGAACAACGATGTTCATACAACGTAGGCATGAATGCAGACAGGCGCTCCAGGAATCCGGGTATCTTATCGGTTGGCTTTTCTTCCATATCCTCAAGATCCAGTAACATCACAATAAGCTTATGCCTGTTCACGGACCAATAGTTAGGACCGGCCATTGTTTTTATTTCAAGTATTTTCATCCCGGAGAAATTTAGCTTATCAAGATAATGAATTTGTCTGTACCAAGATGCTCTTTGAATCAAAAACCTTAGATTTGCTGTTTTATTTTTTATCAAACCGAATTAGCAAGTGACATATCCCCTCGGGCATTTAGTAGCAGTTGGCGGCGCAGAAGATAAAGGAACAGACCTGGAAAAGGGTATCTTGCAAAGAAACCGGCTTAATTTTTTTGAATTAGGGATCCTTAAGAACATCGTCAGTCTTATAGGCGCCGATGGCCCCTCTGTGGAAGTTATCACAACCGCTTCTTCAATACCTGATGAAGTGGCACAGAATTATAAAGATGCTTTTGAAAAACTGGGCTGCCTGAACGTAGGGCATATGCGCATCCGCAACCGTGAGGATGTGGCGCTGCCAGAATACATGGAGCGACTAAAAGCATGTAATTGTGTAATGTTCTCCGGCGGCAATCAGCTAAGGCTGTCTTCTATTTTTGGCGGCACAAACTTTCTCGATGTGCTGAAACACCGGTACCAGGAAGGCAATTTTCTCATTGCCGGCACCAGCGCGGGCGCAATGGCTATGAGCAATACCATGATCTACGAAGGCAATGCAGCCATTGCCAATCTGAAAGGCGAAGTGAAAATAACAACAGGCCTGGGTCTTCTGCAAAACGTGATCATAGATACCCACTTCGATCAGCGTGGCAGGTTCAACAGGCTTGCACAGGCAGTTGCTGCCCAACCAGGCGCTATAGGCATCGGTCTTGGCGAAGATACCGGCATCATTGTATCAGAAGGCCGCGAACTCAAAGCTATTGGCTCGGGCAGTGTGGTTATTATTGATGGGAAAAAGATAGAGTATAACAATATTGCAGACATTGACTTTGGTATGCCAATATCAGTTGAAAATATCATCGTGCATATTATGTCCAAGGGGGACATGTATAATCTGGAAACGAGAAAGTTTATGGGGACTGAGATAGCGATGAATGAACCATAAAAGGACTTAGCTTGTTTAATTAAATCTCTGTATTCTTTCCTGACTTGTCCGATTTAGTGCGGTCGAGTAATTTTGGGGATCATTCGTTGTAGTTGAAGGCTTGGCTCTGCTCGCATTCTTATTTCCTTCTTTGTGACTTTGTTTTTCAACCGG
>CAIRTW010000376.1 GCA_903881585.1 uncultured Bacteroidota bacterium
GTTTACGTTTTCACCGGAATTATTTCACCACAGGCACATACGCCACATTAGTACCACTCAGCACCGGCACATAGTAGATGCCCGCTGGCAGTGATTGAATATCCACCGTGCTCTTATTGTCCTGGGATGCTACTATGGCCGAACTAACATTGAACACATCCACATGATAACTTGCCCAGCCGGAGGGTATGCTTAGTGTGAAAATGCCATTCGCCGAAGGGTTTGGGAATGCCGAAACATTTGCCGGAGTATTTGTTGCATGATGCACCATAAGGCTGGTATCTCTGAGGCGATCGCGGTACTTGATACTGGTTATCAGTTCTGTGCCGGCAATTACCTGGCTCACCACCCACAACGCCGGAAAATGATCGCCGTTTACCAGCCATTTATATTGTATGCTGTTATTGGGAAAGCCAATAGCAGTGCCACCAAAAGATATGGAATCAATTTCGTGTATTTCAGACCGCACGCGTATGCAGTTCACCGGCGTGGTGTAGTAGGGTGTAGTGATCGTGCCCCAGCCATCTACTGTGGTATTGCGGTAGCCAGTCTCTGTGATGCCGCCTGTGGATGGTATGCTTATAGGCAGCGAATAATAGTTGCTGCTGCTGCTGCCGTAGGTGAGCGGAAACAGATACCACACATCAGGATCGGTGTAGTTGGTGCCAACGGGAAATGTGTTGATGGTCGCAGCAAATGCCGATGCAACATAGGCTGGCGGAATATCGATCTTTTCAAAAAAATCATATAGGCTCGAAATAGTAATGCCGGGCGCTACTCTGCCTATCACCGTATCGATAATGCTCGGCAGGCCGTCTGCGAACTTATAGCCGTAAAGATCCGAAGGCAGCGTAAATGATAGTATGGGGCTTATTTCGGCTGTTGTCTGGTAAAGGTCCATTCCCTGTGATGTGGGGACGAGATTATAGCTCCACGAAGTGTTTGCACCACTGTCTGCAGGGCTTATGGCTGCCGATGTGGCCACGTTGCTGTATATGAAAGTATCGTGTGCTACGGGCATATCAGCTGCCGTAATAATGATCTGTGAATAGGTGTATTGGCTAAAAAAAGTAGCAGCAAGAATAGTAAGCAGTCGCTTCATGGCTGTGAGTTTCAAAAATACATATGAAATTAAAACGCGAAAGTACCCAATATGATGGCAATAACCAATTTCAGTGATTTCCATCCGCTAAACTCAATAAATGAATATCATTAACAAATGTGGATTTTCATTTAATATCGCCTGAAAGGCGCGCCAATCCTAATTCCATCCCCCTAATTCCTAATTCCCAATAGGCTATATTGATTATGAAAATCTATATTGTTAATGGTTAACTTATTTGATTGTTATTCAAAAGTTAATGATTATTTTTGTGAAAACATTTGCTTATGGAACTTTCTACACAAAAATCAGACTGCTTGAATTTCGACAGGAGCTTGCTGGTAAAGTCTCCCAAAGAAGCAATGCGCAAAACACTACGCAACACCCTCGAAAGGCAGGGCCTGGTGGTAAACTTATTTCCCACCTCTTTTGTGACGCGGCCAAAAGATGCGATGATGAATATATGGAGGTGAGGGGGAGCTTTGTTGGTGTTACCTGATGCAGATCCGCACCAGCGCAACTATGCTAATTATTTTTATTAAAGCTGTTTAATGTGTCTTTAAGATACTCATTAGTTATGTCGATCACGTCGGTTGTTACATAAACTATTTGTGCACTATCGGGGTTAAAACCATATAGCGGATTTTTTGAAGGATCTATACTGTGTAGGGAACGAGAATCAATAAAGACTAATTTTTTGCTCTTGTTTTGGTAGAAATCAAAGAAGTAGCCATCTCCTAATGTCCAGTTAAGCCCGGTTTCCGCATTTGCATCTTTGAGTTTCTCCCAGACAAAAAGCGTAGCAGTGTTAGAATGTATTGTTCCTTTTTTTATTGCCCTTCCAAAAATAGCGGCATTTCTTTCCGCGTCTTTCATGTAAAGAAGATCGGCTCCCTGGTTTAAATAATTGTAATCAGACCATAAAAATATAAGAATGTACAAAGCGAAAATTGCATTTTTGATGTAGCGGTTCCTAAAGCGCAGGCTGTTAAAAGAAATCACCAAAATAAGCAGGAAAATGCTGAAAGATGCCTGTAACCATCGCTGTTCCAGCCGAATAGTAACCACTGCCGGAACGAGGCAAAAAACAAAAAGAATGCAAAGAAATAAAACAATGAAATAATTTGTTTTCTGCGCTTCATCTTGCGTAAAGACTTTCGGCATCCTTATTAAAAACAATAAGAGTATTTCTACGCTTCCATATATGGCCAGGAGCGTAATAAAAAGGTTAATTCCTTGTATGGATGTAAATGGAAAACCGGTCACATATGCCGGTCCGGAGTTCATTTTGAAAATCGATAAAAAACCATCTGAAAAAAAAGAAGCGGCCGAAGTGAGGGAAAAGGAAATATTTGTGCCACCTGTCCCTACAAAAAAAGGCATAGAGTAAATGAATTTCTTTAGCACTACGTTCAGCACAATGGACATACACGCCAATAGGCTAAGAGTAAATTTGCGTTTTAATGTAAGATGTTTTAGGCCAGGAAAGAGAAATAGCACTACTACAATGAACGGAAAGAGTACAATATATCGCTCATGAGTACAAATGGCTAAATTGGCAAATAGCACACTCCAAAGAACTGCTGTTTGTAAACTCTTAGCTGGTTCCGAAGTTCTTATGAGCGCCCTTAAAATGAAATAAACAGACAGCAAAAAAAACGACATCGCTAATCCCTCCAATGCTCCGCCATTAAAAATATCGGCAAAATCATAGAATGAGAACCTGGACAAACCATAGATCAGGCTAAACAACAGAGATGTGAAAGGGGATCTCAAAAAAAGATTTAAGACTAGCGCAACAAGATAAGTGTTGATGGTTTGTATCAGAACATTAAACAGATAATAGCCCATTATGTTTTTCTGAAAGAGCTCGAAAATAAGTTTAAGGCTTAAGGCCTGAACAGGCCTGAATTTTCCGTTTATTGCTGTGGAATTGACTATATCTGAAATGCTGCTGTTTTTTGAAAGATCCCGAAACACGTATAAGTCATCGCCGTAAACCGTGTTCGTTTTCCACTGCTGGAAAAAGAAGTAGATAATGACAGGAACAGCCATTACGCACAAAGCAAATAATATTTTCTTATTTCTGTCCATCTAGTCAGTAATAGTCTGTATTGCTTTCTTACGTGATGTTTTTAGATAAAACCACAAAACAGCAGAAAGAAGAATTCCCGATAAAATCATCCATAGACCAATGATCCAATATCGTATTTTATACGTCATTTCAATATCGTGTGCTCCGGGGGTGAGAAACACTCCGGTCATGCCGCCGTCAACAATAATCTTCTCTGTTTCTTTCCCATCTACTTTTAGGTGCCAGCCCTTATCGTAGGGTATAGATAAGTACATTAATTCATTCCTTCGTGCGATTATTTTACCAGACAAGTGATTGTCGGTAAATTCACTGATTGCAAGTGTATCCGTGCTTAGTTCGCTCATATCATTGCGGAGCATTACCGAATCCGGATAAACTGTAATAGTATCTTGCAAATTGTACACTGCAAGGCCAGGTATTTTGTTGATTTCTCCATCTTTAATAACAAATGCTTTGAGACTGATGAACTCTTTCTGTTTCATTGAAACACTGTCGAACGCACTTTCTTTAATAAAATGAGTGTAGGTGAACCCAAAAGGCAGCACAAACTTATTTCTGAAAATCTTGACATCGCCGGTCTTAGTTACAGAATCCCACATCATCTTAGAAAGCGGCACAGAATCGCGCTTGGTCATAAAATATTTCACTCTGTTCTCCGCTTCCAATATTGGGTTATCCAGCAAGCCCTTCGCCCAGCGCGATTCCCTCTCATTACCTTTACCTGCCACGCCCATTGTTTCTAAAAACTTAATATAGTAAAGCTGGTTGAAAGGGAAGTACGAACTTGTGCTATTATAGCCTTGTGCCAGGCCATAATTCAGATCGGAGTAGCGTGCTGAGGCTGGCTGGAAACTTTTGTCTATACGTACAAAGGAGGAGTCTGTATGCTGTATATATCTTGCCGCATCGAGAAAGTAATCGTTGTACTGGAATTTATAATTTAGATTCTGTATTGTGTATG
The DNA here is from genome assembly GCA_903881585.1 of uncultured Bacteroidota bacterium. Classification (GTDB taxonomy): domain Bacteria; phylum Bacteroidota; class Bacteroidia; order Chitinophagales; family Chitinophagaceae; genus Nemorincola. The sequence continues at coordinate 4,159 of CAIRTW010000376.1, forward strand.
CATCCCGCCTGTTTCCCGTAATGCCGGTATTGTAGCAAAGCTCATAAAACAGAACAATAAAAAAAGCAAATTTCAGGAAGGTGAAGTTTTTAGTTTTATTCGCTCTTAGTAAGATTATTGTATAAAGTGATAGAACAACAATGGTGAACAGCAATAGCGTGTAATCAAGTGCATCCTTGCCGGGGAAAAAAGGATAGATCAACAGCAATATGGCAGCTACGAAGGTGTGTATCAGTATGCGTACGTTTATTTTTTGATTCTTAATGATGAACTCCAGCGCGTGTAATGAATAATAGATGATCACAACAGAAACAAAAAACGAATACGCTCTGTAATAATCGCCTGAAAACAACCAGAATGCGTCCCGGAAATATGGGAACGCAATTGGTAAAAGCCAAATACCAAGGAACACGGCAAACAGGATACGCAATCGTTTATTTAAAAACTGGAACACCTGTGGAACTAATAGTAAACAGGGTAATCCACAATAGAACATCGGTGCTTCAAGTATGCAATCCCATCCTTTGAAATGGTCCCCGCTACCGATTATATCGTTAGAGAACAGGCGCATTACACAAGTCCCAAATTGAAATTGATCAATTAGTGCAAATGGATATTGGGACGACAATTGATGCGACAACGCGCTGGTCTCAGACCCGCGCGGGCTTTCTATGAGCAGCATAATATTCTCCAGCAAGAACGGCCCGGATAGCAGTATGCCTATGGCAGATAGCCCCAGCATTTTCAGAAACAAACCGAAGAGGGTAGTAACGCTGAAACGGTCTTCCTGTAGCAACCGGAAAATGGTATAGAGGACCATAAACACCCCAAACAGATACAGATTGAATGGCATGGAAATACAGGCAAAGGTTACCGCAAGCGGAAATAACCCCCATTTCCCTTTTTGGAACAGGCGCTCAAAAGCGAGCAGGAATAAAGCGAGATTAAACGCCTCGGAAGAAAACCCGAACCACGGGCTGCCCTCAATAATGTAGCTGCAAAATGCGAAACACATGCAGCCAATGATGCAGGTATAGTCAGATAGTTTTAATTCCCGCAGGTAGAAGAAGAAGGTTACGCCGGAGCAGATGATCGTTATCACCTCCATGTATATAGCCGCGCCAAGTATATGCTTGGTGCCCACCAGGTACAACATGGCTTGGAATGGGTCGCGCAATACCAGCGGAAAAAGGCTTTGGCCCATCCCCATTTTAAATGACCACCTGGGTATGCCATGATGGGCAATGTAATCGGCGTTGTTGTGGAAAAAAGGGTAGGAGAGATAATAGCCGTCGCTGGTAATATCATAAAAAAAATAAGCCTTTTTCAGCAGCAGGAAATCCTTAAAAGCTATACAGCAAATTAAGCTGATCAGTCCAAACGCTATCCATGGAACTATTTTGTTAGGTTTATTCATTTCCGGTTTGGGCGTCAGACTTTTTTCCAACGAGCCTCCAATTTTCAAACGCGCAGCAAATTACTGATTTTCAAATGAAACAGACATTCTCTCCTATTAAGCCGAATTCCTCGGTTCTTTTATCTGGCAAACCACTCCCGCATCCTACCATCTTCATGTCCATTAAATTGCCGTCATCCTGAGCGCAGCCGAAGGGCAGACTGTCAATTTGTCAATTTTTACACTTTGGAATGCAGATTGTTGGGAGTAATTTAAATAATCCATCCCGATAGCTATCGGGACTAATAACAAATACAAAATTCCGAAAAATATGCAGGAAAAAGGAACGATATCCATCCACACGGAGAACATATTCCCCATTATCAAGAAGTTTTTATACTCAGACCACGAGATATTCCTCAGGGAGCTGGTGTCTAATGCCGTAGATGCGGTACAAAAGATAAAGCGCCTGGCAGCTTTGGGCCAGTATAATGGCAGCCTGGGTGAGCCATTGGTCGAAATTTCTTTCGATGCGGACAAAAAGACCATTACCATAGCCGACAATGGCCTCGGCATGACAGCCGAAGAAATTAAGAAATACATCAATCAGATCGCATTCTCCGGCGCTACGGAGTTTGTAGAGAAATTCAAGGACTCCAAAGATGCCAACGAGCTGATCGGCAAGTTCGGCCTTGGGTTCTACTCTGCCTTTATGGTGGCAGACCATGTAGAGATACAGACACTGTCTTACCAGGATGGTGCACAGCCCGCACACTGGGTTTGTGATGGCAGCACAGAATTTGAGATCACAGAAGGTGACCGCGCCGAAAGGGGCACTACCATTATTCTGCATGTAAACAAAGACTGCGAAGAATTCCTGGACAAATACAAGCTGCAGGAGATACTGGATAAGTACTGCAAGTTCCTGCCGGTGCCGGTGAAGTTTGGCACCAAAGAGGAGTACGTGGATGACGGTGTGGATGACGAAGGCAAAACTAAGACCAAAGAGATAGCTGTTGATAACATCATCAACAACACCACACCTATCTGGACCAAAATGCCTGCGGACCTTACCGATAAGGACTACCTCGATTTCTACCGGGAATTGTACCCAATGGGCGAGGACCCGCTGTTCTGGATACACCTTAATGTGGACTATCCCTTCAACCTCACTGGCGTACTATACTTCCCTAAGGTGAAGCCGGACTTCGAGATGCAGCGCAACAAGATCAAGCTTTTTTCGCGCCAGGTGTTTATTACCGACGATGTGAAAGACATTGTACCCGAATTCCTGATGCTGATGCACGGCGTTATAGACTCACCGGATATTCCGCTGAACGTGTCGCGCAGTTTCCTGCAGGCCGACAGCAATGTGAAAAAGATAAACAGCTACATCACCCGCAAGGTGGCCGATAAACTGTCGGAACTGTTCAAGAGCGACCGCAAGAGCTTTGATGCAAAGTGGCCCGACATCGGCATCTTCGTTAAGTATGGCATGATCAGCGATGAGAAATTTTATGACAAGGCCAAAGACTTCGCGCTGCTCACTAACACTAAAAGCGAGAGCTATACACTCAACGAATACCGCGAAAAAGTACAAGCTGCGCAAACCGACAAAGATGGCATTGTAGTCTATATCTATACTACCGACCCGGCAAAACAGGATTCATTCATACAGAGCGCCAGCCGCAAGGGCTATGATGTGTTGCTGATGAACTCCCCGCTGGACAGCCACTTTATTCACACCATGGAGCGCAAGCTGGAAAAGACACAACTGAAGCGCGTGGACGCAGATGTGGTGGACAAGCTGATCGCGAAGGAAGAGAAAATTGAATCAGTGCTAAGTGAGGCGGAGAGTAAGGATGTGAAAGAGATATTTGAAAAGGCCATCAATAAACCTAACATGAAGGTGGAAATAGAGGGCCTCAGCACAGACGAAGTACCCGTGACTGTAACCATGGACGAGTTTATGCGCAGGATGAAGGATATGTCGGCAATGGGCGGAGGAATGAGTTTCTACGGCGTTATACCCGACAACTACAAAGTGGCCATCAACGGCAATCACAAGCTCATCAGCAAAATACTGAAAGCCGGCAAAGACGAACAAATTAAACTTGCAAAGCAGGCATTTGATCTTGCTATGCTGTCACAGGGCATGCTCACTGGCGCAGATCTTACAGAGTTTGTAAACAGGAGTATTGAGTTGATATAGGTTTTGTGGAACCTGTCTGCCGACAGGCAGGTTAGTAATTGGTCCCGATAGCGATCGGGATGGATTGTTTCGTAATACATGATCCTTCCCACTAAAAAGCATAGAGCGGCATCGGCCACTCTATGCTTTTTATATAATGCTATTGTTCCGCAATCTTTACCTGCACGCGCTGCTTGCACTGCTGCATCCGCCGCAGTCGGCGGGCAGGTCCTTTTTAACGAGTTCCACGTGCCTTGTTTCTGTGCCATCATAGTCCCTCACAGTTACGGCTGCATTATCGCCGGCGCTTAGAGTTTTCATGGCTGCTGCAAGATCATTGCCATCGTTTATTTTCTGGTCATTGATCTTAGTGATAACATCGCCGCGCTCTATCCCCGCTTTGCAGGCAGGGCCGCCCGGCAGTACCTCATCTACCACTACGCCCTCTTCACAGCAATTGCTGGTACCCCAGACACCCAGCATACCTTCGGCTTTTTCACCGGTATAGGTATTAGTAGCAATGTGCTCTACTGCAGTTACGGGAGCAGGTGGTGGCGGCGGTGGCGCTATATAGTTGATTATGATCTTGTGATCTTCACACAATGGGTTCTTTATAGTGGTCAGCAGGCTGTCGTTAACATACACTTCGCCATTTTTGATGCTCACTATTGCCACTGAATAGCGGTCATCAATAGAAATAGATTCGATAGTTGGCCTTATTGGTTCTTTTTTTACAGCGTGGTGATGGTGCGCAACCGCTTTGTGTGGCCTGGCGACTGCCGCTACACTTTTTGCGTGATGTTTCTTATAATGATGGACTGTTTTCCCCATCGTATAACAGGGACTACCTGCAACTGTTTTCTTTTGATTTGCAGCCTGTTGTGCAAATCCGGCGCTGCCGCTTAATAGCGTTGCCGTTGTTAGCAATATGATCATGTAGTTTTTCATAAAATAGTTTTAATGCAGAAATGAATATTAAAAAATCACGCCATCGGGGGAAATGTGGGGTCTGGAGTTACAATTTATTTTGTTTACTTTTCGCATTCTAATAACATGATCAATGAAAAAAATATCCTTATTTCTCCTTGCAATTGTATCGCTATCTCTTATTTCCTTTAAAGGGGATAAAGACGATAAAGTGGACCTGCACACAATTGTGCTCATTAAAAATGAGGGTTTCAATAACTCAAAAGTTATGGAGACCCTGTTCGAGCTTACGGATGTGAATGGCCCACGGCTTACCGGCTCCACAGGTATGAGAAACGCAGAGAAGTGGGCTAAAGCAAAATTTGAAAGCTGGGGACTGGCAAATGCCAACATAGAGCAATGGGGCGGTTTTGGAAAAGGGTGGGAGATTAACAAAAGCTATGTGGCCATGACCGCACCTTACTATCAGGCGCTCATAGCGGTGCCAAAGGCGTGGACCCCGGGCACAAATGGACCCGTGAGTGGCAGCGCAATTTTTGTGAAAATAGACAGCGTGGGCGACATGGCTAAGTATGCAGGTAAGCTCAGGGGAAAGATCGTGATCATGTCTGCCATGAATAATGAAACAAAACCAAACTTCACTGCCGATGCAAAACGCATGACTGATTCAGAACTGTATAAGATGGAGTTTGATCCGCATATAGATGAAGGCACCACCAACCTTAGCCAGAAGCCCAAGGCTGCGCCGCAAACACGGCAGGCGATGATGAATCTGAGGCTCAAAATAGACTCGTTCCTGTTGCAGGAAGGCGCACTGGCGGTGATAAGCGGAGGCAGGGGCTCTATGGGTACCGTCTTTACTTCCAACGGTGCATCTCGCGCATGGGATGCTAAACCTGTACTGCCCGAAATGGAAATGGGCAGTGAGCACCTCGGGCGGCTGATAAGGCTGCTGGAAGTGGGCAAGGATGTATCGCTGGAAATGGATACACGAACAACTTTTCTTACTGCCGACACTACTGAGAATGTAGTAGTAGCCGAGATACCGGGAACCGATCCCAAGCTGAAGGATGAGCTGGTAATGCTGGGCGGCCACATGGATAGCTGGCACGCGGCCACCGGCACTACCGACAACGGTACTGGCAGCGCAGTCATGATGGAAGCCATACGGATACTGAAAGCAATAGACGTTAAACCGCGCCGCACTATCCGTGTGGTGTTGTGGAGTGGGGAAGAGCAGGGACTGCTCGGTTCACGAGGCTATGTAAAGAATCATTTTGGCGACAGGCTCACGATGGCATTAAAACCGGAGCACGCTAAAATATCCGCCTATTATAACTTAGATAACGGGGCAGGGAAAATAAGGGGAATTTTTGCGCAGGGCAATGACGAAGCGGTACCGATATTCAAAGAGTGGCTTGCTCCCTTTGCCGACCTTGGCGCAAGTACAGTAACACTGAGGAATACAGGATCCACAGACCATATCTCTTACGATGAAATAGGCATTCCGGGCTTCCAGTTCATACAAGACCCGCTGGAGTATGGTAGTCGCACCCATCACACCAATATGGACTCTTACGACCGTGTAAGCAGCAACGATCTGCAGCAGGCCGCAATTATTGTTGCGTCATTTGTTTATAACACGGCTATGCGCGAGGAGAAGATACCACGCAAGCCACTGCCGAAAGTGAACCCGTCGCCTACTAGCTATTTGAGGTAAGATATTTATTATGCTACCTGTACCTATGCCCTTTATCAACAACAGCAGATGCAGATATTTCCTGGCGCTGGCTGCACTTTTTGTGTCGCTGCAACTCCATGGGCAGGACACCGGAAGGATCGTAAATGATGTCACCCAGTTAAACCCAATTAAAGTTAGTGCAATAATAACACCGGCAACAACACAGGAGATCGTTGATGCGGTAAAAGAACACAAAGGGCCGGTTTCCATAGGTGGCGGCCGATTCAGCATGGGCGGACAAACGGCTACAGAAGATGCCGTGCAAATCGACATGAGAAGTTTCAACCGCATTGTTGCTTTCTCTGCTGCAAAAAAAGAGATCACTGTCCAGGCCGGTATAACGTGGAGAAAGATACAGGAACACATAGATTCGTTCGGCCTGTCGGTTAAAATAATGCAGACTTATGCAAACTTTACCGTCGGCGGATCTTTGAGCGTAAACTGCCATGGGCGGTATACTGGCCAGGGCCCAATTATATTGTCTGTAAAGCAAATAAAGATCGTTTTGGCAAATGGTGACCTGGTTGCAGCCAGTCCCGCAGAGAATACGGAAATATTTTATGGCGCTATTGGTGGTTATGGCGGTCTGGGGGTTATTACTGAGGTTACACTTTCGCTTACTGACAATTGCAGGGTAAGACGCTCAAGCCAGGTGATGCCGGTTTCTGCGTACCCGGAATTCTTTGCCGCTAACGTCAGGAATGATTCCTTAATGATGTTCCACAACGCAGATATCTATCCGAAAAGATACAAAAGAATAAGGGCTGTTTCTTATAAAAAAACAAGCGATAGTGTCACGGTCAAATACCGGATAAAACCTGTGGGCAAAAAATACCGTTTCAACAAAATGGCCTTTAAAATCATCTCTGAATTCCCGGAAGGCAAATGGATAAGGCAGCACATCATAGACCCGTTTACCTACAGCAAAGACCCTGTAGAATGGAGAAACTATGAGGCGAGTTATGATGTAATGGAACTGGAGCCTAAATCAAGGAAGAAAAAAACTTATGTACTCCAGGAATATTTTGTGCCGGTTGCTGCATTCGACAGCTTTTATTCTTCAATGACAAGAATACTGCGGGAGCATAAGGTCAATGTAATGAACATCTCCGTAAGAAATGCAAAGCAGGACCCGGGATCAATGCTGGCGTGGGCACGAACAGAGGTTTTTGCTTTTGTACTCTACTACAAGCAGGGAACAACACAAAAAGACAAAGACAAAGTAAAAGGCTGGACCAGGGAGCTGGTGGATGCCGTGACCGCAAATAACGGAGCATACTATCTCCCCTACCAGGTGAACGCTACACCGGAACAGTTTTCCAAAGCATATCCTGGTGCGGCCACGTTCTTTGAGCTAAAAAAGCGTCTTGACCCAGATAATAAATTCAGGAACAAATTGTGGGACGCATACTATACGCCAGCGCAAAAATAGGTGCAGCTCATAGCTTCCACCACCGGAAGTTTTCCAGTGCAGCTGCCCGTTTCGTTGCAGGTGTTTCCGGGCCGCCAAAATTGGCATCTCGGTAATTTTGCCAGCCGTTCATTAAATATTTATCTGCCGGGCTAAAGCCACCCGCACCTTCATCAAGATCGCCACAAGCGGGGATGCGGTAATCGCCCCAGCTGCATCTTTTTATGCTGTCCGTTTTGTTCTTTTTCCAGAGGCCTATAAATTGATTGTTGCAATAGCTGTCCGATATGTTGTTTAGGTTGTCGTAAAACATATGCTGGCTGGAATCGAGGTAGAACCTCGTCGTTAGTCTGCCGGTAATAGTTCCGCTTGTTGGCCTGGTCGTGTCTTCGGTGAATTTTATATCGCAATAAGCTACTCCCTGTTTAAATAAAACCTCACTGTTTTTTTTGTCGGGCCTCGGCACTATCATGACCGTAACTTCTTTGCTTACTCTCGCTTTTACTACAGTTATTGTTCCATAAAATTTGCGCACACTATCCTTCACTTTCGTCTTCCCGGTTACCACATATCTGTAAGCATTGCCGGTGTCTTTTTTTATAGTTAAGTAGTGAATGTAGAACCGCTGATAATCCAGTCCGATGAACCCATAAGGCTCCGGAAATTTGTCGGTAAGCTCCCCCTCGAAAATGAGCTTTTCTGCAGAATAATGTTCATTCTCCAATACACGGATGCTGTCACCTCGCCACAATTTACTGAGGTCGAAGGTTTTGATGGACAGGTAAAAATTGGTAGAATCAGCGGGCATGGCCCAGCCGGTAGTGCCAATCGAAAACGCAATTCCCAAAACTATAAAAACAAACAACTTCATAAAACGATCTATTTGGAGTGCTTATCGCTCATATAAAATACGAGGTCGCCACCGCCCATTATTTCCAGCCAGGTTATATAATTCCTATCCAGTACTTTGCCATTCAATGTCACTTTTTGCACATACACATTCTTATCGCTTTGGTTCTTTGCGGTGACTATAAATGTCTTCCCGTTTTCCAGGTGCAGACTTGCTTTATCCATCGCAGGGCTGCCCAATGAGTACTGTCCATTGCCGGGCGCTACCGGGTAGAACCCAAGTGTGCTCAGTATATACCACGCGCTCATCTGGCCGCAGTCGTCATTGCCGCCAAGGCCGTCGGGGCCAGGATGGTATTGCTTCTTCAATATCATCCGCACTCGCTCCTGTGTTTTCCACTGCTGGCCGGTCCAGTTGTATAAGTAAGTCAGGTGATGCGATGGCTCATTGCCATGTACATAGTTGCCTATTATACCATCCCTTGTAATGTCCTCGGTCTTTGCAAAGAAGCTGTCCGGCAGTTGCATGGTGAACAGGGAGTCCAGATGTTTCGTAAACCTTTTCTTACCGCCCATCATCTTTATCAGTTCATCTGGTGCATGTGGCACATAAAGGCTGTAGTTCCACGCATTGCCTTCTATGAACCCCGGCTCATCGGTGTTCAGCACATCAAACTCTTTTTTAAAGCTTCCATCACTCATGCGTGGCCGCATATAGCCGGTCGTTGAATCAAATACATTGTGGTAACTTCTCGAACGCCGGATAAACATGTTAAAAGTATCCCGCCAGTAAAGTTTTAAAGCCATTTGCGCTATGCACCAATCATCATAAGAATACTCCAGCGTCTTGGATACCGATGATCCATTCTTGTCTTCCGGCACATAGCCCATCTTCATGTAATATTCCAGGCCATCGTAGCCTTTGTGTGTTGCTGTTGCAATACATGCATTCAGCGCTCTTACAGGGTCAACACCGGGAGCGTTATTTATTACAGCATCAGCGATCACCGAAACGGCATGATAGCCTATCATGCACCAGTTCTCATTTGCAGAGTTGCTCCAAACCGGCAGCATATGCTCCGCGCTTTGATCAAAATGTGCCAGCATGGAGTTTACCATGTCGCTGTTACGTTTCGTCTGTATAATGCCGAGTAGCGGGTGCAGCGCCCTATGTGTATCCCACAGCGAGAAAGTAGTATAGTTTGTCCAGCCGGAAGTTTTATGCGTTTGTTGGTCAAGCCCGCGATATTCGCCATTCACATCCATGTACTCAGTAGGGTTTATGAACGCATGATACATCGACGTGTAAAAATTCTCCTTCGTTTCTTTATCCGCTGCGATCTCTATTTTATGTAGCTCCTGCTCCCATGCAGCCTGTCCTTTCTTCTTCACTTCATCAAAATCCCAGTCCGGCGCTTCTGCATGCAGGTTCGCCAGCGCATTGGCAGTGCTCACCGGTGAAATGGCAAACTTGATCTTTATCTTTTCTCCGTCTGCCGTTTTGAAGTTGAACCACGCCCTGATCTGTGTGCCCGCTATCTCCGGGAAATTTTTCCTTTGGTCAAACTTCCCCCAGAATCCATGATACACTTCTTTCTTCGAGCTATTCTGAAAACCATATTCGGTAATGGGTTTCGACAGTACCATCGCAAAATACACAGTGCGCGTTTTTGCCCATCCGCTGGTTTGCCTGTAGCCCGTTATCAGCGTATCATTCTCCACCCGCATATACGTCCACACGTTCTTATCCGGGTAGTTATAGATGCCATAGACTGCATCCAGTATTATGTGTGCATTGTCCGACTTAGGAAATGTATATTGATGAAATCCAACGCGGGTAGTCGTAGTCAGTTCTGCAAGGATGTTGTACCGTTCCAGTTTCACTTTGTAATAATCAGCCTCTGCAACTTCGGTACTATGTGAGAAAGGAGAACGGAACCCACTCTCAGGTTTATCTGCCATACCAGGGTTAAGTTGCAGGTTCCCCGTCGTAGGCATGATCAGAAAGTCGCCAAGGTCTGAGTGCCCGGTACCGCTAAAGTGCGTATGACTAAATCCGACAATTGTTTTGTCCTCATATTGGTAGCCTGCGCAGTATTTATAAACGTCCTTGTTATAATGCCCATCTATCTCATAAGGCAGTGTATCGGTCTCCGGGCTCAGTTGCACGGCTCCAAACGGAACTGTTGCCCCCGGATACGTGTGTCCCATGCGGTCTGTTCCGATAATCGGCTTTACATATTGAATGAGTTGCTCGTTTTGTGCGAACAGTGAGAGGCTGAAAAACAGAAAAACGGGTAAAAGGAATTTCTTCATTTAATTTATTTTACACATTGCATGTGGGCTCATGCCTCACCGGAAAATTTACTGAATTAGCAATAAAGCATTTGCCATGCGCATCATCGTGCAGCTGGTTTGCCTTGTCAACCATGGCAGCATCGGTAATCGTAACAATAGGGTGGAGCACAACCTCGGTAAAACGCCCTGCTACCCCCGGTGCCAATGTAAGCGTACCTGTGGCGTTGTCTGTATAATCTGTCACAATGATCCCTGCATCGGCGCATAGGTGCAGGTACCATAGCATGTGGCAGGCACTGAGCGCAGCTACCATCATATCCTCAGGGTTATGCTTAGTGTTCTCTCCTCTAAAGGGGGTATCTGATGAGGCAATAATATCCGGCTTGTTTTCTATTGATATGATGTGACTGCGGTCATAGCCCGTATAGCTACTCGTTCCTTCGCCCCGGTTGCCCGTCCACTTTACCGTAACAGGATAATTATGTGTCTGCATTCGTAGTATAGTTTGGAATTTGGATTTTTTGATTTTGGAATTTGGCCGCGATAGCTATCGGGATGTTTTTTTTGATTTTGGAATTTGTTCCTTGGAATTTCGATTTACACTCTTCCATCTTTTATGTCATTTACCACACCGGGATCAAGCAGGGTAGAGGTGTCGCCAAGGTTTGCCATTTCCCCCTCGGCTATCTTCCTCAATATACGGCGCATTATTTTTCCACTTCTGGTTTTCGGCAGCCCCGTTACAAATTGTATTTTATCCGGTCGCGCTATCGGCCCTATGATGCGCGCTACGGTTTGTGCTATGTCTGCCTGTGCCAGTTGCTTGTTTTCCGGCATCCCGTCCATGATCACATACGCATAAATGCCCTGTCCTTTCAACTCATGCGGATAGCCTACCACTGCGCTTTCCAGTACACCTGTATGCATATTTATTGCGTTCTCTACTTCAGCTGTGCCTATACGGTGGCCACTTACATTCAGCACATCATCTACACGCCCGGTAATGCGATAAAAACCATCAGCATCTCTATAGCAGCCGTCGCCGGTAAAATACATGTCATCATAAGTAGCGAAATAATTCAGCCGGCACCGCTCATGGTCGCCCCATGTAGTGCGTATGATAGATGGCCATGGGAACCTGATACACAAGTTGCCGCTCACGTCATTACCTGTTATTTCTTTTCCCTGTTCATCCACCAATACCAGCTGTATGCCCGGCAGCGGCAGGGTAGCATAGCTCGGTTTGGCAGGGGTTACACCAGCAAGATTACTTATCAGGATTCCGGCTGTTTCCGTTTGAAACCAGGTATCTACAATCGGGCATCGCTTCTTGCCTATGTGTTCATCATACCAGTGCCACGCCTCTTCGTTTATTGGTTCGCCTACAGTTCCTAATACTTTCAGGCTGCTGAGGTCCTTACCTTCTATTGGTGTCAGTCCATAAGCCATCAGGCTGCGTATGGCTGTTGGTGCCGTGTAGATTATATTGACCTTATGTTTGTCAACAATATCCCACAAGCGGCCTGCATCCGGCCATGTGGGCAACCCCTCATACATCAGCGATGTGCCGCCCGCGCATAGCACACTATACACAATGTAGGTATGTCCCGTTATCCATCCTATATCTGCTGTGCAGAAATGTATATCGCCCGGTTCATACTGAAACACGTTCACGAAACTATAAGTAGTATATACCATGTACCCCGCAGAACTATGCACCACACCTTTCGGCTTGCCGGTAGAGCCCGATGTGTATAATATGAACAGCGGATCTTCAGCATCCATTTCTTCCGCTGCTACCACTGGGTTGCCCTGCGCCTCCACTTTTTTGACCTCATCGGTCCACCACACGTCCCGGTCCTTTATCATGCTTATGGGCGCCTGTGTGCGCACATATACGATCACTCTTTTTACAAACGGGCAGGTCACCAGGGCATCATCTATCACATTCTTCAGCGGAATGTCTTTACCGCCCCTGAATGCACCGTCTCCGGTCACTATGTATTCCACATGCGCATCCTGTAGCCTGTCTGATATGCTCTGTGCGCTAAAGCCGCCAAATATCACGGAGTGTATAGCGCCTATGCGGGCGCAGGCCAGCATGGCTATAGGCAATTCAGGCACCATACCCATGTACAGGCACACGCGGTCTCCCTTTTTTACGCCATTGTTTTTAAGTACGTGGGCAAACTGGCTTACTTTAAAATGAAGTTCTTTATAGGTGAACACTTTGTGCGCTTCGTCCCTGCCGTTAGGCTCCCAGACGAATGCCGGTGTATCGCCGATCTTATCCAGGTGCCGGTCCAGGCAATTCTCGGTTATGTTTAGCTTGCCATTGATGAACCATTTCACATCGGGTTTCTTAAAGTCCCATTCCAGCACTTTATCCCATTTCTTACGCCATACAAACTGCCCCGCAATATCACCCCAGAATTCTTCTGGCTGGTCAACGTTCTGTTTATAAACTTCCTTGTACTGCTCGTAAGACTTTATTTGAAAAGGATAAGACATGGATCCAAACGTTTTGTGTTTCCTGATTTGCTAAATCAAATGTAGAAAGTAAACCCGAAATAAGGGAAATGATATTGGTCATTTATCCGGACAAAGCAGTCTCCCGCTTTGGAATTCCATTTTTGGTCTTTGGATTTTAAACTTTGGAATTTCTCAGGTTGCTTTGGAATTTGGCCGTTTGGAATTTGGAATTTTAAGCTTTGGAATTTCCTAGGTGGCTTTCAACGAAGGGTCCACAGCCTTCGTTGCCCTCATGGCGGGATACCATGCAGCCAGCACACCAACCACTAATATCGTAGCCATCACTAGCAGCAGGTCTGCTGTTTGTATCTCCACCGGGAAAGACGATGCCAGGAAATCGCCCTGCATGGGCACTAGTTTGAATTGTATCTGCACCAGGCAAATTGCGATGCCCAGCAGTATACCACCCAGCCCGCCTACGAACGACCACAGCGTTCCTTCCAGCATGAAAATCGACCTGATCGCGGCAGGCTGCGCACCCATCGCTTTCAGTATGGCTATATCTTTTCGCTTTTCTATCACCAGCATCGCCAGTGCGCCCACCATGTTAAATTCTGCAATAAAAAGTACGAGTACAAGTATCGCGTAGATGGCCCATTTCTCGGTATGCATGGCCATGTACATCGTCTTGTTTTGTTCATACCTGCTTTCTACCCGGTAGTCTGTGCCGAACAATTGCTGCAATTGTTTTTTTATGGCTTCTACAGATGACGGATCAGCTTTTATTTCTATCGAGGAATATTTCCCTTCGGCATGAAACAACTGCTGCACCAGCGGCAGCGGTGCCAGCACATACCTGGAGTCAAATTCATTCTCTATCTTGAATATGCCCGCCGGGTGCAGCGAAAGCTGCTGGTAGGCGGATGCCGGGTCTGCCTCAGGATTGGTGGTAGTGGGGTTGGGATAGTAAAGGTCCATCTTGCTGAATGGGTAATTGAAGTCAAGCCCCAGCTCGTTGATGATGTGCAGGCCCACAATGGCCGTGTAAGGATGCCCCATAGATACAGAGTCGGCGCCGTGAACTATATACTTCTTTACATCATTTACAGCGAAATAGTTTTTGTCAATGCCCTTTACTACGATCACGTTCTGGCCCTTATTGCTCTCGTCTATCACCATGGCATTGTCTTCTATGCAGGCGCTTACCGCCTGCACGCCGCTAATGACCCTTATAGCTGCCAGCCTGGCACTGTCTGCAGGGAAGAATTTTCCACGCACCACCGTTACCCTGATCTCCGGGTAAAAGCCCTTATAAAGTTCTTTCACCATAGACTCCAGCCCGTTGAACACCGAGAATATGATGATCATTGCTGCGCTGCTCACTGCTATGGCCACCATACTTATCCGCGACAATATAGGCACAGCATTTGCCGAGCGCTTGCCGCGCAGGTACCTGATCGCCAGTTGCCATATTAGTGTGCGGTTCATTAACTATGCCTGGGGCGGGGCGTTGAATTTTTCGTCGTCCTTTTTTATTTGTTTGAACAGCTCATCCATTTTAAACACATGGTCCAGCGTATCATCTGAGAAGAAATGGAGGTCGGGCACTCTGCGCAGCTGGTCTTTTACACGCTGTCCCAGCAGTTTTCGCCATTCCCAGCCGCGCTCCTTTATTTTATGCAGCAGGGCAGGGGTATCTTTTATCTGAAAAAAACTTAAATAAACACGCGCTTCCAGCAGATCGGGGGTGATCATTACCTTGGTAATGGAGACCATGCCGCCGTCTATAATATTCATCCCTTCGCGCTGAAAAATGTCACTCAGCTCTTCCATCACCAGCTTGCCCACCTGTTTTTGCCTTTTATTCTCTTCCATTTACTTTGTATTAGCCGATAAAGTTATGAATTATTATCGCTTCAGTCCTGAATTGTTGCGTTTAGGTGTCCCATACCTTACATCGGTGGGACACTTCTTCATACCGATAAATAACAGTATTTGTGATATAAATTCTTTGTTATTATTTACTAATTTTGTACCTCATATTTTACCATGAAAAAAATATTATTAGCGCTCGGTTGCTGCGTTGCGCTTTTTTTTGAAATCTGTAACGGCTGCAAAGAGGTCCCGCCAACAATCACATTCGGAGCCTCGGCGGCTAAGGATACCACCTACGTCATAACACCTGTTCCAGCTACAGATGCACACAATGTGCTCATAGAGGAATTTACGGGTGAGAGTTGCTCCAATTGCCCCGCGGCACATGCTGGTCTTGATGCCAACGCTTCTGTTATAGGCGGTACCACATTTGTTATCTCCTACTATGAAAACTCCTCCGCTCCTATCAATATACCGCCGAGTGGTGCATACTTTGATTTTAGAAACGATAAAGCATCAACCATATTGGCCAGTGCCATCTTCACAACGAACGCTGATAATACTTATCCTAACCTGCCGGGCGGCGGGGTTGACCGGGCTCCTGTTACATCCGGCACTCCCACCTACCTGGGTGCAAGCGCTTGGTCTGGGCTTATTGCAACCAGGGCAGCTGCGACTGATTCACTTAATCTCGCAGTTGCCAGTGTTTTTAGCATGGGTGTTGCCACCATCACGGCAACGATCACCTATACACAGGCCGTTTCAACGCCGCAGAATTTGTCGATAGCGATTGTGGAAGACAGTATTATTGATTACCAGGAACAGCCTTTGGGTGTTATTGATTCTACCTATTTATTCAAGGATGTGTTTGTGGATATGGTCACTCCTGTACCGTTCGGAGATGCTATACTGGATACACTGGCTACAAAGGAAGCAGGGCGTGTTTTGAAAAAAGTATATACCTATACGGTCCCAACTTCGTTTGCCAAAGGTATTGTAACTCCTGCGCGTTGCCGGGTCATTGCTTTTGTGCATCAGCCATCAGGCGCAAGCCCTGATTTTCATGTCATACAATCGGCGCAGGCCAAATTGGTCGCACCATAAGCGCAGCGCTCAAAATGTTATTTTGCCTTGTCCCTGCGGCAAGGCATTTTTTTAAAAGGTATTGAATATCCGCAAGCGAAATGAAAAACACAGGTATTATCATCTTTTTGTTCACTGCTACGCTGTTCATTGCAGCGTGTGACGGCAATAAAGCTACTGAGGAAAACAAGAAGGCAGCCGTAACCGACACCACAAAGGAAAAGGCCGTGGCGGTACCTGCCTTTGATGCCGACAGCGCTTACGCATATGTGGCTAAACAAGTGGCCTATGGTCCGCGACTGCCAGGCTCTCCCGCCCAAACCAAATGCGCGGCCTGGATGGACGAAATGCTTAAAAAAGTCTGCGATACCGTTTACAGGCAAAGTGTGCAGGTAAAGGGTGGTGACGGCAAATCGCTGCCCTGCATCAATCTTGTCGGCGTCATAAACCCACATGCTGCCGACCGCATTCTATTGCTTACCCACTGGGACAGCCGTCCGTGGGCCGATGAAGATACGAAAGACAAAGACAAACCCATCTTGGCCGCCGATGATGGCGGCAGCGGGGTAGGGGTGCTGCTGGAGCTGGCAGCCGCAATAAAGGCGCACCACATCTCGCCCTCACTTGGCATCGACATTCTCTTTACTGATGTAGAAGACTATGGAAAAAGCGCCTGGGGCGAAGATTCCTATTGCCTCGGCACACAATACTGGGCCACGCACCCGCATGTGCCCGGCTACAAGGCCACATTTGGTATTCTGCTGGACATGGTGGGCGCTCATGGTGCACAATTCCCCATGGAAAGCTTTTCTATGAAATATGCCGGTGATATTCAGCAAAAAGTATGGCAATCAGCTGCAAGGGCTGGTTATTCTTCCTATTTCCCCTACCTCCCCGCAGATGAGATCACTGATGACCATGTACCAGTAAACAGGCTCGCAGGAATAAAAACCATAGACATCATCAATCTCAGTGCCGACCCCGAACATCCGTTTGCCCCGCACTGGCATACCCATGCCGATGTAATGGCTATCATAGATAAAAACACGCTGAAAGCGGTAGGGCAAACGTTGTTGCAAACGATCTATGAGCAATCGGCAAACGACAAGTAAAGCCATGGTGACGGGAATTGAAATAAACTGTTATCTTTTAATTCAAGCCATATTTGCCTCTTTTCTGTGTAGGTTGTATAGTATATTTGCCCACAATTAAAACCTGAAAAATACCTTGAAGTACCGTAATGCCATACTGATCGTTTTGCTGGTTATCATTGCCGACCAATTGCTTAAGTTTTATATAAAGACCCATTTTGTAAATGGCGATGATGTGAAAATACTCGGCAGCTGGTTTCGGTTGCACTTCATTGAGAATGAGGGTATGGCCTACGGCATGAAGCTGAGCGAATCGGTGGCGGGTAAGTTATTGCTGTCTTCTTTCCGCCTTATCGCGGTAGTATTTGGATTCTACCTGCTGCACCGGCTGGTGAGTAAAAACTATGGTAAAGGTGTCATTATATGTGGGTCGCTGATATTGGCGGGCGCTATGGGTAATCTGCTGGACAGTATATTCTATGGCCTCATATTCACCGATAGCCCTTATTCCTGCTTCTCCGGCAACTACGACAGCCTCCGCAATATGATGCAAAACCACAGCCAGGTAGGTGTGGCCCATCTTACGAAAATGGGACAGGGATATGGTAAATTTCTTCAGGGCAAAGTGGTGGATATGCTTTATTTCCCGCTGCTCGAAACCAGATTACCCAATTGGATACCATTTATGGGCGGTAAGAACTTTGTGTTTTTTGAGCCCGTGTTCAATATTGCTGATGCTGCTATTTCCGTAGGCGTGCTAACATTAGTATTCTTCCAGAAACGGCTCATCCACAAACCAATGGCTGCAAATACCATTACCCAGCCCGCAGAGCCAAACCCCGGCATTGCTGATAGCCGGTAGTTTAACTGATTCGGGTTTTGGTTAAGTTCAGCGTATGGAAAGCCCTGAAAGGGCGAGATCTCATAGCCCAGGGTGAAACCCTGGGTCAATAAACCCCCAACAACACAAAGCCCTGAAGGGGCGCAATACCCGATAACGTTGTTCAAAAACAAAAAATTGTATATTGCAAATACTATTGCAATCGTAGCTTTGGGTAAACTATAATTCATGGAAGAAGGACTGTTATCAATAACGGTATGGCTGGCTGGCCGCAGCTACCGCCTGCGCATCAAGCCGGAAGAGGAATCTGCGGTGCGCAAATCAGTGAAGCTGGCCGATCAGAGAGTCAATGAAATGCGTAGCCACTACGCAGGCAAAGACGACCAGGATTTCATGGCCATGACCCTGCTCTCTTATGCATCAGACAGCGCTATAGAATCATTCAATAATCCCCTGCTGCAGGAAGAGCTCAATAAGATGTTTAAAAAAATAGACCGGGTTATGGCAAAGACTGCTGACGAAACAGATTCGCTTAAACATTTTTCCGGCGCGTAGAAACGTTGCATTGCAACGTCTAACAGCCCATCTCTTACCACATTATGAGTTCTGTCCGCCAGAAATTCTCGCTCATCTTCACGCTTTTGTCCTTATTGGCCGGCGCTTTTTTTGTTACCGGTTGTAAAGGCTACGGTGATAAAACCGTAAAGCTCACCCTAAAGATCAGCATCGCTGATTTCATTCGCAACATAGCGAGTGACAGTGCAGATGCCGGGCTCAACAAGGCTCTTGCCGATGCAAATAAGATCACAGCAAACAGGGATACTGCATTTATACCGGTATTCGCTGCAATTTACCGGCAGCAACATCCGGGCTATAACCTCGCTAAACTATTTGTAAAGGCCGCCCAGCATTCTATTTCCGCAAGCAGCACAGACGAAGAGGTGCTCTCCGTGCTCTCTGCCCAGGCAACAGAATCTGTAAAACGCACATTTCGCGTACTGCAGAGTCGTGTAGCTGCATCGGGTGATGAAAACAGCAAGACAGAATTGAACGCCCAAAGCGGCCTTGTAAAAGTGGAAATGAGGACCACAATGTCCGCAAGCCGCTTACTGTCTTATCTGTTATCCACCGGCGATCTCCAGTTTTTTGAAACATGGACCAATCCCGATTTTTATCCCTATTTATCGGCAGCTAATGATACGTTGACACAATTGCTTTTCGGCACTGCAAAACCAGGAAAGCAGGGTAGTAAAACAAAAAAACAGAACGATAAGGTAAGCGCAGGTGATACGGCAAACCTGCAGCAATATCTTAATAATGCAGCAAAAGACAAATACTATATGGGCGATACGGTAAGGAAAAGCCCCTTGTTTACACTGCTATTGCTTATGGTAGCTGATAGTGCGTTGTTACCAGGGCCGGTAGTCGGTTACGTTACCATTAATGATGTACCTAAACTTGCTAAGTTACTCGCAAATGAAGCAGTAGCGGCTATGCTCCCGCACAACATCCGTTTTGTCTATGGGCCTCCTGTTAGCAAGACAGACAGCCGTTTGCCGCTTTATGTAGTCAAACTGCCTGGTGAAGGCGATGTAACGATAAATGGAGGCAGCATCAGTGATGCAAAAGCGGGCGTTGGTTTTAATGGCAAACCTGATATCCATATCAGAATGAGTGTGCCCGGCACTATAAAATGGAAGGCATTGACAGGCCGCAACATAAACAAATACATCGCCATCGTTTATGATAACCAGGTGTTTTCCTGCCCACGGGTTGCAGATGAGATCTCATCCGGCAATACCGAGATCTCCGGCGATTTTACCATGGAAAGCGCAACAGATCTCGCCAATATTTTCAGATCAGGTAAACTGCTGCTACCAGTACGCATCATCGAAAGCAACATCAACGAGTAGCTCCAAACTCCGGACGTAGAGACGTTGCACCGCAACGTCTAAATACTGGATATAGAGACGCTATCCCAATATCGCTTCCACCAGCGCCTCCATCCTGCTTCCCCGCGATCCTTTCACCAGTATCGAGCTGTTTTGCGGCAGATGTGCCTTGATGTAGCTGGCTGCTTCCGCAGAGTTCTCAAACCATGCATATCCGTTTTGCAGCCCTTTAAATTCCTTGCCCACCAGTATCACATCCTGCCACTCATATTGGGCTATCAATGCTACCAGTTCGCGGTGCTCATTCTGCTCTTCAGTTCCCATCTCCTTCATGCCGCCTATCCACAGTGCTTTGTTTGGCAGCTTAGCTTCTGCGAAGTTGAGTATTGCCGCGCGCATACTGGTAGGGTTTGCATTATAGGCATCCAGTATTATTTTGTTCGTTCCTTTCTGTAGCCATTGCGAGCGGCTGTTATCCGGGTTATAGGCAGCAATTGCGGCCTTTATTTCATCAATAGAGATACCGAAATGAAGCCCAGCTGTCACCGCCGCCATCACATTCGGGAAGTTGTAAGCGCCTACCAGGTGCGTATCCAGTGTCGTCTCCGTATTGTCTGTGAGCATCGCTACCTGCAGAAACACATCGTTCATCAGCGGCTTGCCTATATACTGGGCATTTGCACTTCCATAGGTGATTTGGCCAGTTATATCATGTGCCATGCCTTCCAGGTAGTCAAGGTCCGCATTGCGGAATATCGTACCGTTATGCGTCCTTAAAAAGTCATACAGTTCACCCTTGCCCTTACGCACACCTTCTATACCGCCAAAGCCCTCAATATGCGCCTTCCCGCAGTTGGTTATGATCCCATGTGTCGGTTCTGCGATCTCGCAGTAGCTGGCTATTTCTTTTTGGTGGTTGGCGCCCATTTCTATTATCGCCATTTGGGCGTTTTCCCTTATTTTAAGCAGGGTCAGCGGCACACCTATATGATTGTTCAGATTCCCTTCTGTGGCATAGGTCACAAATCGTTTAGCCAGTACTGCTGCCACCAGTTCCTTGGTCGTAGTCTTCCCGTTCGATCCCGTTATGGCTATGAATGGTATGTTGAACTGCCGCCTGTGATGTCGTGCTAGTTGCTGCAGTGTCTCCAGCGTATTATCCACCACAATGCAGCGGCTGTTGATAGCATATGCTGCATCGTCTATGATCACATAGGCTGCGCCCTTGTCCATGGCTTCTTGCGCAAACATATTGCCGTTAAAATTTGCACCGCTCAGCGCAAAAAAAATACAGCCCTCAGACAATTTTCGTGTGTCTGTTTGTATCAGCGGCTGCCGACGATATAACTCATATAATGCAGGGATCTCCACGAGGCTGTTTTGTTGTAAAAATAAAGAACCCTCCTGATATCAGGAGGGTTCTTAAAACAAAGTTTGAAGGTTATTATCTTTTGTGCCTTTTCTGCTGGCCGAAGCTGTTGCCACCTGGTTGCTCATCGCCGTCCGGGCTGCCGAGGCGGTCCATTACGCAGCGGAAACCAATATCACTTCTGGCAGTATTACCCTGTATGTAGCGACGTGTGCCCGGAGACATCCAGTATGCGCGGTCCGCAAATGAGCCACCCTTGTACACCTTGGTTGAATCATTTACAAGTGTATTGACGCCGTATGCATAAGTGAACTGCGACAAGCTGTCTCCATCCTTATAGTTGTTCAGGTCGCCGCTTCTTGTTTCATAACGGTTGTTTGCCTGTACTTCTGCATTGGTCAGGTTCTGGTAAGGAATATGACCGATCGTATCCCTGTCTTCAATAGTACCATCTTCCTGTACCGATGGACGAGTATATACATTACCACGGAATGGACGGAAATCATCAACATCCTCATGTGAAGACGGACGGTAAGTATCCATTACCCACTCATTCACGTTACCAGCCATGTTATACAAACCGAACGCATTTGGCAGGAACGAATGTACAGGAGCTGTGATGTCTGCATTGTCATTCAGGCCACCGGCTACACCCATCGCATCGCCCTTGGCGCGCATGTAGTTTCCTTCAAATTCGCCCTGGTACTGATTGTGAAGTCCATAGCGTGTTGTATTCTTTGGTCCCCATGGCAGTGTATTACGATCTGTTACAACTTCCTCACCACGGCGGCGCTTGTTTTCCGGTGTTGGGTTATTGCCTATCAGTCCAAGAGCTGCATATTCCCACTCAGCTTCTGTAGGGAGGCGGTAATCAGGGAAGAAAACACCATCAGACAGTGCGTATGGACGGAAGCGGTCATCACCAGTTGCCTGCGGGTCGAGATTTCTTTTCTGATTGCCACCAACTCGGCCTTGGTACTGTCCGTTCATATAAGTTTCCATAGTGAACACATCCTCACCTGATTGCTCTGGGTTCGGGCGTATAGCACCTAACTTAATAAGGATAAACTCATTCACACGGTCAGTGCGCCATTTGCAAAAGTCAGTTGCCTGGTACCAGCTAACGCCTACCACAGGGTAGTCGTTATAGGCCGCAGCGCGGAAGTAATTTTTTACATAAGGCTCGTTATAAGCCAGCGCAGAACGCCATACTGTGGAGTCCGGCAGTGCCCTTTGCACCACATCCGGATAGTCATTTCCGTATGCGCGGCCCAGCCAGTAGATATATTCACGGTAACCTACGTTCGCAATTTCTGTTTCATCCATGTAGAATGAGGAAACAGATACAGTGCGCCGTACGCTGTTGTTTTCAAGGGTCGGCATTTCATCATCGGTAGCCCCCATGGTAAATCTGCCGCCTTGCACGAATACCATGCCGGTGGGAGTGGGCTGTCCTTTAAAATCTGCCACATCATACCCGCCCATAGACCTGTCGTTCAATGGCCATCCCGTTACACGAGACATGCCATCTCCCTTGCCGTTCGCGGCTGAGTTCTTTGAACACGCAGAGAAAAACGTAGCTGCTCCTAAACAAAGTAAGCTAATACCAATGATTTTTCTTTTCATAATTAAGCTCGAATATTTACACTAATAGTTAGTAGGTTCTTAAAAGCAATTACAATGATACCTCATTCTTTTGAAATTTTCAAGTTTTCACCAAGTAAGTCAAAAAAAAACTTATTTTTCCTTTTTTTTTAAACAATATAATATTTGTAATAAAAAAAACGTTATTGTTTGCCGGCACTATCTACCACTGTCTTTTCAATACATTTATTCCCTAATTTTGAAGATAAGCCTTTCGTAAACTATTAATATAAAAATAAATGAAAAATAAAATAATATTCCTGTTCCTCGCTCCTGTCTGCTTTTCTACGTTGCAGCGGGCTGGCGCTTATACCGGCTCTTACCAGGTGAAGTCCCGTGATGTGCATGATGGGTATATTATTGAGAAGGTCTGGTTAAGCAGTTATGCCATGCCGCAGGTTTCCATTTCGGGAATCACTTATACGGAGCATGTATCTCTTCCACACGATGCAAAGATATCAGATCCGGCCAATATTAAGGTTATGATCGGGCTTGACCGCAAGCGTCCGTTTGCCGTGGTGCATGTCCCGGTATTTGCCGCAGGTTCGGAACCCGGAAGCATTAATATGGTAAACGGCTTCTCACTTGACATCCGGGAACAACCGGCTTCAACCAGGTTGGCAGCTAAAGTTGCAGATGTTCAGCATTCGGCGCTTTCCCAGGGCACATGGTATAAAATAGGTATTACGCAGACCGGGTTTTATAAGATCGATAATAATTTCATTTCCAGTCTCGGCCTCAGCCCAGCAAGTATTAACCCTGCAAATATGCGGGTACTGGGTAATGGCGGCAATATGCTTTCCGAAAACAATGCTGTTTCCCGGCCAGCCGACCTTACTGAAAACGCGATATGGATGAATGGCGGAGCAGGGGGCATATTCAATAGTGGCGATTACGCAGTTTTTTATGGTGTGGGGCCACTTGAGTGGGATAAAGACAGCCTTAACCAGCGGTTTGTCCACAACAATAATCTATATACAGATACCGCTTATTATTTTATTTCTTTCGATCAGGCTGCAGGCATGAGAATAACTCAGCAGGGAGATGCCGGAACACCCAATAAGACCGTGACGGATTTTAATTATTATGACGTTCATGATCTTGACCTGATAAATCCTGCATCTTTCGGTAAGCAATGGTACGGCGAGGAGTTTGCTGCTCAATTGAACAACACTTCTCAGACTTTTAGCTTTGACATGGGCGCTCAGGTATCATCTGTTTACTGTAGTGTTTTCATGGCAGGTAGCTGCAGTGTCAATGGTAGCTCTTACAGTGTATCGGTCAATGGGCAAAGTATTGGGGCTGTGGGGATGGCTGCAACACCCAATGGCGGAGATAATTTAATAGCAAATGGTATTCTGGGCGGGCAAGTGACCTGTAATTCGCAGGCAGTTAATGTCGGGGTTAATTATGCGCCGGCAGATGGCTCAGGCCTTGCGTATCTTAATTATATAGAGCTCAATGCCCGCCGCACATTAACAATTACAGGGGACCAGCTGAGTTTCCGCGATTGGCAGAGCACGGGCGCGGGAAATATTGCCCGTTACCAGCTGCAGGGCGCTAATAGCTTCACACAGGTGTGGGATATCACTAACCGCCAGGTCCCGGTGCTGATGAGCGGCACATTAAGTGGCAGTACATACAGTTTCACACAGGACGCAAGCAGGCTGCATGAGTTTGCCGCCATGAATAGCGCCAATCTGTTCACTCCGAAATTTGTAAACAAAGTAACCAACCAGGATTTGCATGGTATGCCGCAATGTGACCTGATCATTGTTGCTAACCCCGCTTTCTTCAACCAGGCCCAGCAACTCGCACAGTATCACAGAACGCATGACAACATGCGCGTTGTGGCTGTAACTACGGACCAGGTGTACAATGAATTTTCGTCTGGCGGCCAGGATGTAAGTGCAATTCGTGATTTTGCACGGATGTTCTACGTGCGTGCGGGTTCCGATTCAACCCAGATGCCTCGTTACCTTATTTTATTCGGCGGCGCTTCTTACGACTATAAAAACAGGGTGACCAACAACAGTAATTTTGTTCCGGTCTATGAATCAGCAGAATCCAATAATGACATCAATGGTTACTCTACTGATGATTTTTACGGATTCCTGGATGATTCTGACGATATAAATAACACGGGGATATTAAATATACTCGACGTAGGGGTAGGGCGCCTCCCTGCACGGAGTTCTGATGATGCTACTGCGCTTGTTAATAAGATAGTAAGTTATGCAGCGCCTGCCTCACTTGGTGCCTGGCGCATAGCTGCAATGTTCGTTGCAGACAATTGCGATGATGCAGGGAATCATATGGGCAATGCCGAAACAATGGCCGCAACTGTTGATGCGTGCTCCAGCAATCTTTATAATGAAGACAAGGCTTATTTAGATGCGGTGCCAACCATATCGACTCCTGCGGGCGACCGTTGTCCCAGCATAAATGCCGCTGTTGACAATGATGTGTTTAAAGGAACATTCCTGATAAATTATAACGGGCATGGCAACACCGAGGTATGGGCCTCTGAAAGGATATTGACCCAGGACGATTTCAATACATGGAACAATCCGAACATGCTCCCGTTCATGGTTACCGCCACCTGCGATTTTGGCCAATTCGATCATCCTCAATATGTATCTGCTGCCGAGCAGCTCGCATTGCGTGCCAATGGCGGGGTGATCACCGTACTGACAACTACTGCAGCCGTATATGCAGACTATAACGTGATCATTAACTCGCAATACCTTGCAGCGCAGTTTACACGCAACGCAGATTATTCATGGAAGACTTTTGGCGATGCGTGCCGCATTGGTAAGAACAATACTTACGTGAATACACTGGCGCCAGATGAGCTCGCTAATTTCCGCAAGTTCGCAATGCTAGGTGACCCTGCAATAACACCCGATTTCCCGAAATACAAAGTGAGCTTAGACAGTTTTACAGATGCAGCTACCCTTGTACATGCAGATACGGTAAAGGCGCTCGGAGCATATGTGGCATACGGCAGTGTGCGCGATAATAATGGCAACGTTATGACTGATTTCAATGGCCTGGTTTCCGTTTCCTTTTATGATAAGCCACTCGTTGAAGACGTAAGTACTTACTTCGGTGAGCAGTCATTTAAGCTCAGAAATAATGTTATCTACAAGGGAAGGGTGTCCGTGACCAACGGCCTGTTCAGCCTCACATTTATTACACCCAAAGACATCAACTACTTTTTTGGTACCGGTAAGGTCAGCACGTATGCCCAGAATGGCATTACAGACGCTGCCGGCGCCGATACAACGCTGACCGTCGGCGGATTTTCCGATAATCCTGTAAACAATACGATCCCTCCCGCTGTAAAGGCATATATCGGAGACAGTCTGTTCCTTAACGGCGGCATTACCGGCAATAATACTTCGCTTTTTGTTGCGCTCTATTCGCTCACTGGCATCAATGTTTCCGGCAGCAGCATTGGCCACGATCTTACAGCAGTGCTGGATGGCAATACAGAGGCGCCTTATATTCTTAATGACTATTACGAATCAGCCCCCAATACTTACCAGCGCGGATATGTTACTTTTCCTGTCAACGGAATAGCTGATGGGAAACATACTTTCACCGTGAAGGCATGGGATGTAAATGATAATATAGGGGAGGGTAGTGTGGACTTTACAGTTATTGATGGCCAGGTAGTGGATATTCAGAACCTGGGGAACTATCCCAATCCGTTTAACAACACAACGACATTTGTTTTTGACCATAACCACCCCGATGAGCAGCTCGACGTAAAAATAAGTATTTATAATATTGCTGGTGGATTGGTTAGAAATATAGAACAAAAATTTATACCTGAAGGCAGCAGAACCAACACAATAACATGGGATGGCACCGATAATAATGGCGCAAGGCTGCCATCAGGAGTATACGTTTACAGGCTGAATATTTCTACCGATAAAGGTTTTCAGTCATCGGCATACCAAAAACTGGTAATTGTACGTTAATACCTTGTTAGCCCACAATTCTCATAAATATTATTGAAAAATGGGCAAAATGGGATATTTTTGCAAAACCTTAAATTTACAATCATATAATGGTGAAAACAATTGCTTTTTTAGGAACAATCTTAGTAACAGGGATAACGGTTTCCTCTGTTCGTGCTCAAACTGCCAATATTAATGGTACGAATACTAATTTTGTTACAACCGCCGTGCCATTTTTAAGAATATCGCCTGATGCACGTGCAGGAGCTATGGGAGATGCCAGCATCGCCGTTAGTCCTGATCCAAATGCACAATATTGGGACATCGCAAAGATTCCTTTCTCCGAAAAGAATTACGGTATTTCCATGACCTATACACCATGGTTGAAGGATCTCGTTCCTGATATCTTTCTCGCTTACCTGGCAGGTTATGCCAAATTCGGCGACAAAGGCGATAAGGCCATCAGTGCCTCTATGCGTTATTTTTCTTTGGGTAACATAGCATATACAGATGGATTAGGAAACTCAATTGGTACCGGCATGCCCCGCGAATATTCTTTTGACGCAGGTTATTCACAAAAACTTTCTGAATATTTAGGAACCGGCCTTAGCCTTCGGTATATACATTCAGCTATCGCCTCAGGTGTTAGCTATATTCCAGGTGGTGGCGATTACAGGCCAGGTAATGCGTTCAGCGCAGACCTTGGCGTTTATTATGCTAAAAAACATGAAGTAACCGATGATAAAAGCCATACATTCAGTTTTGGTGCCGTAGCCAGCAACATAGGCTCTAAAATATCTTATAATTCCAGCCGCAAAGACTTCATCCCTATGAACCTCGGTGTTGGCGTTGCCTACAAATCGCAATGGGATGCTTACAACTCCATCACTTTTGCGCTTGATATAAATAAGCTCCTGGTGCCTGTGCTCAATTACCAGGGTAGCGATACGCAGGTAACAGTGGTGAACGGCATTTTAACATCGTTCGGAACAGGTAACCAGTTCAAAGAAATAGACTGGTCTTTAGGCGCAGAATACTGGTATCAGAATACCATCGCTTTCCGCGCAGGCTATTTTTATGAAGATGCTACGAATGGCGACCGCCAGTATATTACCTGCGGCGTTGGTGTGAAGTACAACATATTTGCTTTGAATGCTTCCTACCTTGTTCCGCAAGGCTCAGGTACTACACGCAACCCGTTGTCTAACACACTCCGTTTCTCCCTGATATTTGAGTTTAACAAACTGGAAAGCTCTGGCTCATCAGCTGATGATACTACTCCGCCGCCGCCAGCAGCTCCGGCCAAATAATTTAAATGATAAGATCATCATAAAAGAGCCCCGCAAAAGCGGGGTTTTTTGTTGAAATAATGTAATCGTTTGTACCGCAACCGGCCGCAATACAGTTCGCCTCAGATAGATATGTCATACCCCA